>CAKZYM010000078.1 GCA_937884685.1 uncultured Calothrix sp. | reverse complement strand
ATTTTTTCAGCTAAGTTTTCAACAAATTTTTGACGACTTTGATTATCTAAGCTCAAAGCTTCTTGAATGAGCATTGGTGTTACAGGTCCAATTATTTGAGTTAATATTTGCTCGCATTCATAAATAAATTCTTCAGTAAGAATATCATTTTCTTCTTCTTCTTCTTCTGGTTGTGCAAAAAGTAAATTTACTTGTTCGAGGAATTCAGCTTTTTGGATTACGGTTAAACGAGTTAGTAATCGCTCAATCAAACCATCAAAGTTTCTCGCTTGTGCTAATGTTTTTTGCAAAAAAGTAGGAGCGATAGGTCCAATAAAATCCAGCAAAATATTTTGTAGCGCATATATTTCTTCTGAAGATAGCACTAAACGCACGGGTCTCGCGATATTTAACCAATCCGGTGGTTCTACAGCAGGATTTTGACAAATAACAGGTAGCCAGGAAGCTCCTGGGAATTCTCCTTCAAGGATTTGTAACTGCTCCCGTGCTTGTCTTACTGATAAATGTAACGATTTATAGGAGAGAGCAAATGCAGTCAAAAAATGTTTAAAAAACTCTTGCGCTACCTTATTAGGTACGGGTTCGCGCATAATAATAATAGTAGGAATATGTAATTTTTCTAAAGTATTTGCTAATCCCAAACCATCACAGGAATTAAAGATTGCTAACTTCAAACCATTGGAAATCGCAATTCTTAGAGATGCTTGTAACTGTTCGATAGTTAAACTATTATCTTTTCTCTGTTCATTTAAATAAATTCTTCCTGTTTCACCTTCAGTTTGACTGTGACCTGCAAAAAACAAAATTTCCCAACCTTGATTATTAATCAACTCCCAATTTAATTCTCTAATAGAAGGTTGAATCAAAAATTTTGTTTGTGCATTTTCTAAATTTTCTAAAAAACTTTGTTCTGCGGCTAAATCAATTCCTTGAGTACTAGCTAAAATAGCTAAAATTCTGACCTTTTCAGTTTCCTGCTGCTTTTGTAACTGACGGATATACTCTGGTTGAGAAAGAGCTAATTCAGCTTTCGGATAATCTTCAAAAAATTTCCAGCAATGCCAAGGTAAGCGACGGATTAAGTTATCATTAGTTTCTAGAGTTACTTGTATTTCCGATTCTCTATCGAGTTGGCATAGTATTTGACGTTCAATTGATAAAAAATGGGGGGTATTTAGCCATGAGTTCAGACTATATGTTAAATTTTCGCAAATTTCATTAAAACTAACTTGTGAGATATTATTAATCCCTTCACTTTCAATTTCTAATTCATCATCAATATCTTGATCTACTAGCTCAACTGTTAGCTGTCTGCCGAATTCTTGAACATTTACTAACTGTACACAAATTTCTTTATAAACTATTTGCCAATTCTTGTATAAACTTGCCAAAATTGGAGCAGCAGGTAAGCTACCGATAAATTGCTGGGGTCGAGAATTGCCACCTATCCATAATTGAACAGTAACCCGAGGGAACCCATCGTCTAAATTGCCATTTCCAAGATTGATTAGAACTGCTTTATTCATTCATAAAGGGTATATATAAAAAATATAGAATTACGCTAAAGTCGCTTTTCTCCTAACTTTAATATATATTGATTGCAGCTACCGTGTAACTATGCAAGTTACAGCTAGGACTTCCCTGCCGATCATATTTTAGTTTTCAGACTGGGTGCAAACCCGTTACTTTTTTATTCTTTTGCATCTATCGATAGATATAAATTTAAATATATTCCTAGTAAAAATATTAATCACCATCAACAGAGGAATACAATGGTGAATTTCTAGCTTTATAAAGCACAATCAATTGAATTTAAGCTAAATCTTGAAGGAAAGAAACAATAGCTTGAGCATATGGGCTATTCATGCTGCGATTTCTCCCTGCTCTCATTTCTTCGCTAGCTTCGTGAAAAATTTCTTCATCAATATAAGATTCAACTTCTTCGGCTAAAGCCTTGAAATAGCTAGCTTTTGGTGGGATTGAAGTAAAACCTCTTTGTCCAGCTAACCTTAGAATACTTTCTAACATTGAGTCTTCTGTTTTGGCACGCACTTGCAATAATAATTTTCCTGGGTCTAAAATTCTTCTAGCTTGGTTCCAGCTTCTCATCCCTAAAATGGGAGCAATATCTCCTAACGACATCGACTCACTGTAATAAAGTTTTAATCCCTGAAGATATTGTGGGGCAAAAGGTGCATATCTGCGACTGTTTCGTAACTCTTGAATCTTAGCTTCCACCTCCACCCTTATCGCTCTAGTTAAAGCTGATTCAAGATGCTCCCGCAAAAACTGTGAAATTTCTAGCCGTTCTATATCTACTTCATTAAAAGAATTGGTAGGTAAATCGCTTCTGGGTATGAGGGTATCGCTTTGGGCATCGTATATTTCTAAAGGTTCTCTATAATTCCAAATGTCATATCTCCTTAATTGTAAAGCAATTCGGTAGAGTTCTTGAAGTAGTAGGGATGGAGTATCAATTGAAACTTGTCGATGGCGCAAATAGACTAACATTTCTTGTAATTGAGCAGAAGTGGGGTCGGGACATCTTGTCGGTTTCAAGCAAGGTTTCTCTATTCTGTCTCGACGATAAACTGCATGATATGCTTCAATAATTCGCTGTTGTTGTAGTGATAAGCGTCCAATTTGTGCGGTTGTAGCTCGATTTAAAATTGCCCAGTCACTCAAGTGGTTTAAGCCCGAATTGGATAAAAATGTTCTTATTTTATGATTTTGTCTGGTTCTTAATCGTACCCAATTATACAAACTCATTCCTGATTCTAAATCAGGGTCAAAGCTTTGCAGCACTTGTACAGAAAATAAATTATTAATTGTTGATTCGTTAGTTTCAGAATTTGTATCCACAGTTAGCTGTGTTGTACCATCTGAAGCTAAAATTATTAGTTTTTGTCCATTATCATTAAGAACTAAACCTAAGAAATCTCGATAACTAAATGTCTTATTACCGCTGTATAAATTATCTATTCTCCTGCATTCCTCTACTATTGCGTGAGAGACGTAACATCTAAGACAAAGACCTGCCTTGGCGCGATTAATTACACTTGAATAGGGATTTTCGTCCTTAAAACAAGATAATAAATCATTTAGGAGATTAGAATTTTCGACATCAGATATTGACCTATTTACAAACTCTTCAGCAATCTCCAACGTAGTTTTTGTATATCCTACACTGTTTCCAGCAGGGTTGATTCGCAAAATATTGTAATATCTTTCTGTATCTGATGTACTCATAATCACTCCATTATTCATTATCCGAGATTTCCCACTGTTAAGATATTTATAAAATTACCTTTTTACAGGTCATACAAGATAGTTTTACTCAGGGAAACATGCTTTTACGCTATTACAGCTTTTATAATCCCCCTTATTATTAATCGGTATAAGTGTTCCGATTTTATTCAATATTAAAAAATAAAATAGGGTGTTTACTTTTAACCAAATGTCTGGTTTAACGATTTAGGAAAGTTTCCATTGGCCTTGAGGCTTACCTAAATATGACTAAAGCGACGTTGCGGTAACAGCAAAGCTTTTTTCTCTTATTTCCAAGGGTAATACCATTTCTTTATAAAGATGCGCCGAATTAAGCCAACGTAGGTTGGCTTTGTTGTTATAGCCCCAGCCTTCTAGGCTGCGGGTGATTGAGCGCAGCCTCATACAGAATTGGTATAACTAATCCTTAAGTTACCCTTGGAAGTTAGTTAAGTTACCTGGTCAAGGAAAA
>CAKZYM010000077.1 GCA_937884685.1 uncultured Calothrix sp. | reverse complement strand
GTTAAAATCCCTGAAACGTATGTGGGGAGTACTTGTGTGTACACGGTAGCCTTGAAAAGGAGAGGGAAAGAGGGTGAGGTTAATCAAGATTGGATAAATTCTATAAATTCTATAACTTCTATAAAGATAATTATGACGGGACAAAGAAGGGGTAGAGGAGTTGTTTTAACTGATGAAGGATGGGGAAAGTTAGAAAATGCTCTGAATGAATGGAATAATCAAAATAATTTCGAGAAACCATATACTATTGAAGCTTTAATCGAAGTTACGATGTTAGATCCAGGAACGATTTCTAAGGTTTTGAACCGAGAGGTTGCTGTTGATAGACGGACTTTAGAAAGATTTTTTTCTGGTTTTAATTTGAAGTTGGATAATGATGATTATTCAAAGTTAAACTTAAGGAAAAATCAAAAACTAAATAAGCATTTTTGCAGTGAAGCTCCGGATGTTTCGATTTTTTACGGTCGTACTGAAGAGTTAAATATACTTGAAAAGTGGATTATTACTGATTACTGTCGGTTAATTACTTTGGTAGGTATTGGTGGGATTGGGAAAACAAGTTTATCTGCTAAAGTTATTCACAATATTAGGGATAATTTTGATTTTACTATTTGGTTTTCTCTACGTAATGCTCCACCACCTTTAGAAATAATTAGTAATCTATTACAGGTTTTATCGAATGGGGAGGAAGTTGATTTAGCTAGAAATATTCCTGCTTTAATCAATAAGTTAATTGAGTATCTACAAAATCAACGCTGTTTGATAGTCTTTGATAATGTTGATGCTGTTTTCTCCGATAGTAACTATTCTGGGAATTATTTACCGGGTTATGAAGGATATGGGGAAATTTTTCAAAAAGTCGGAGAAATACAACATCAAAGTTGTTTGTTGATGACTTCTCGGGAAAAACCAAGGGAAATTGCTGCTATTGAAGGAAATGTTTTACCGGTTCGTTGTTTACAGGTTAATGGTTTGGATATTCCGGAGGTCAGGAAGGTTTTTGCAGGGAAGGGAATTACTGATGGTGTAGATTCAGATTGGGAACGGTTGACCGTTAACTATGGTGGAAATCCTTTATATCTGAAATTTATTGCTACTACTGTTTTAGATTTGTTTGAGGGAGATATTTCCAGTTTTATCGTTGACGGTAGTAAGGTATTCGGTGATGTTCGTAATTTGATATCAAAGCAATTCAATCGTTTATCAGAACTGGAAAAGTCTTTATTATATTGGTTAGCGATAAATCAAGATGCTGTTGATTTAAAAGAATTACGGGATTTGAGTCAAAATCAATATTTTCATTTCTTGGAAATATTAGAATCATTAAATCGACGTTCGTTAATTGAGAAAAAAGATTTATTATTCTCGCTTCAACCTGTGGTGATGGAATATGTGACTGTAAATTTCATCGATAAAATATATCAAGAAATTATTTCCGGGGATATTTCACTTTT
Organism: uncultured Calothrix sp.; assembly: GCA_937884685.1. GTDB lineage: Bacteria > Cyanobacteriota > Cyanobacteriia > Cyanobacteriales > Nostocaceae > Rivularia. The sequence goes on along the minus strand of CAKZYM010000077.1, from coordinate 2,543 downwards.
CAAAAGTCATGCTTTACTAAAAGCAACTGCACCAGATTATATTCAAGATATTCAAAGACGTTTGATTATTAAACCAATTCTTGAGCGTTTAGAACTGTTTTTTGGAAATTATCATCAAGTTAAAGCTAATTTAATCAATATTTTAGATAATTTTCGAGGTAAATCACTGCATTTCACGGGTTATGCTGTAGGGAATATTATTAATTTGATTTCTGATTTTTCTCCATTAATTATAAACCAAGATTTTTCTCATTTAAATATTCAACAAGCTAATTTTCAGGAGATAGATTTACAGGATATTGATTTTAGCAACAGCAATTTTATTAAATCAACTTTTACGAATAGTTTCGGGATTATTTTTAGTCTTGCTTTTAGTACGAACGAAGAATTTTTAGTTACGGGAAGTATTGATGGTCAGGTTTGTTTGTGGAAATGGCAAGAAAATCAATTAATATTTCAATATCAAGGACATAAAACTATAGTTGAATCGGTTGTTTTTAGCCCCGATGATTCAAAAATAGCTAGTTCGAGTCGAGATAGAAGTATCAAAATTTGGGATGTTTCCACTGGAAAATGTATTCTAAACTTAGATTTACCACTAGATTCACCGAAGCAATATTTAGTTAAAAATCTTATATTCAATCAAGATGGAACTAAGTTATTTGCTTACTCAAATCAGCAAGTTATATCTTGGGATTTGGATACTGGTGATTGTCAAATATTAATTGAATCCCAATATCGTATTTCTTCTCTATATCTTGCTTCTGAAGCTGGTTTTTTAGTCTTTGGCTGTGAAAATGGTGTAGTTTATATTTGGGATTTAAATACAGAAGCATTTCTCAATCAGTTTTCAACTCATAGCGGTATTATTTTATCAGTTAAAATTACCGATGATAATCAAGTTATTGGTTGTGGTATTAAAGATAAGATTGTCAAAATTTGTAATTTAAATAATTCTGAATCAATACAAATCCAATCTCAAAGTTATAATATTTCGCTGATTGATATTAGTAGTAACGGACAATATATCGCAACTGGTAGCGGTGAAAAAATAATTAAAGTATGGGAAATCAATACGGGTTTATATTTACAAAGCTTGTCTGGACATGTTTCTGAAATTAACGCGATAACTTTCAGCAATACAAATCAAATATTAGCAACTGCTAGCGTCGATAGAACGGTTAAAATTTGGGATATAACGAAAGGTAAATGTTTGAAAACTCTACAAGGACGTGCAGATTTTGTTCATTCGGCTGTATTTAGCAACGATAATCGGACAATTATTACAGGTAGTCAACATTCAATCAATTTTTGGGATATAGATTCTCAATGTATATCTACTTTTTTTAAAACCAAAGATTGGCTTTCTTCATTAATTGTTAGTCAAGACGAAAAGACAATTGCTTGTGCGAATATTAGTAATGAAGATAATTTTATCCGAATTTGGCAAATAGATGATTTAAATAGTTCTACAACAAACTATCAAATACCAAATAAAATCCTTAAAGGACACAATGATAATATCTGGTCAATTGCTTTTAATCCCGATGGGACAAAAATAGTTAGTGGTAGTAGCGATAGAACTGTTAAAATTTGGAATTCTCAAACCGGACAGTGTTTAAAAACATTATCCGGTCACAATCGTCCGGTGCTTTGTGTTAGTTTTAGTCCGAATGGAAATACAGTTGCTAGCTGTGGTGGTCATTCGATTATTAAACTTTGGAATGTCGAAACCGGAGAGTGTTTTCAAACAATTCAAGAAAAAGCTTCCTATATAATCAAATTTAATCCCAACGGTCTAATTTTAGCTAGCGGTCATACTAGTGGAATAATTAAACTTTGGAATACAAAAAACGGTGAATGTATCCAAACTTTAGGAAATCGTAAACCAATTATTTCTATAGCTTTTAGTGACGATGGAAAATATATCGCTTATGGAAGTTACGACGGTACTGTAACTGTATGGAATATTAATGATAATAAATCTGTTGCGATATTGGAACAAAATTATTCTTCACCCTGGAGTCTTACTTTTAGTAAATTGAGTAAATTTAGCAAAAATTCAAATTTATTAGCTGTAGGTAGAGATAGTGAAGTGATTCAAATTTGGGAAATTAATGCAGGTAAGATAATCACATCTTTTCAAGCTAATAGACCTTATGAAGAGGTTAATATTAAAGAGGTTACAGGTTTAAATGCTGCAACGATTGCCAGCTTGGAAGAATTGGGGGCTTGTAATAATAGGTAATAGGTGATTGATAATTGGTAATAGGTAATTATTAGTTATTCCATAGATACAAAAATACCCCTAAATAAAAACTCAAAGAAACCCGGTTTCTAATTGTGAAAGTATGAATATTTAGTTGTTCAATCAAAAAGAAACCGGGAATAGAGATACTGGTACAAGATTTGAGTTGAAGAAGAATAATTAAATTAATTCTTTATTCTTCTCTCTTGGATATTGTTTCATCAATTCTCTTACCTGTTCTGCATGATAAGAACTTCTTGTCAACGGAGAAGAAACAACTTGTAAAAAACCAATT
>CAKZYM010000076.1 GCA_937884685.1 uncultured Calothrix sp. | reverse complement strand
CTGGGGGTACAGTTGCAAAGCCCACTTGCGTGGGCTATTATCGTTTTATTTTATAGATAGAAATATAATTAGCTTCCTCTTTTTAAGTGTCGGTGGCTTCTAAATAAGAATTTTACTGATATAGATAATACAGTTAACTTAGCCCACCTGCGTAGGCTTCGTTTCTATAGCCCCAAATTTCTAATCTGAGGACTACAAACAGTTAAATTCACTCCTAATACTTCTCCCTTTTCTCAATCAAAGCAGTTTCTACATTCTTATATTCAGCTTCAAGCTTGACAATTTGCTCTGTTATTTCCTCTTGCATCTCACTTACCACCATTATCTCTAACTGCGTACATAAAGCTGCTAATTTACTTGCTCCTAATGTTGCACTACTAGAAGCAAGTGTATGAACTAATAGCTGAAGAGATTTGAAATTATTTTCGCTAAAAGCAGCGCTAATATCTTCTAAAAAGTGAGGAGTTTCTTCTAAATAATCATCAATTGTTTCTAATAAAAATTCTTTAGCATCTACCCCACCATTAAAATTAGCTATTCGATAGATTTCTTGCAGTGCTGCTGTATCAATTGTAGAATAATTTTGACTGCAAGGTTCTGTATGAGTCGATTGCTTTATTTTACTAATTTCTTCTTGCTTAATCTGACATTTAGCAAGTACTTGAATCAATTGTTCAATGCGAAAAGGTTTTGCCAGATAATCATTTATTCCTAATTCTAAAAAATCTTCTTTATCCTTTAAAATTGCACTTGCAGTTAATGCAATAATTCGAGGACGTACAGAGATATCCCATTCTTGACAAATATAACGTGTTGCAGTCATACCATCCATTTCGGGCATTTGCATATCCATTAATACGACATCGTAGGATTGACGACGCAATGCTGTAAGTGCTTCTAAGCCATTGTTGGCAATATCTGCTTGATAACCCATTTGCTGCAACATTAAAGTTATCATTTTTTGATTAGTCGGGTAATCTTCGACTAAAAGTATTTTTAAAGGGTTTTTAGCAGCTACAGTAGCATCAATAGAAATATGAGATTCTTCTGGTTGAGTTTCCCATTCTTGCTTTAATAGTGTGTTAACAACCCGAGCGGTAATAGTGAAATAAAATGTACTACCTTTATTTTCTTCGCTTTCAACCCAAATTTTACCACCCATTAATTCGCTTAATTGTTTACAAATCACTAATCCTAAACCCGTACCACCATACTTTCTAGTGATGGAAGAATTAACTTGAGTAAATGCTTTAAATAAACGATTAATCCGATTGCTTGGTATTCCAATTCCACTATCTTTGATTGCAAACTGGATTTCATGATTATCTTTTTCATTACCAATCATTTGACGTTCCCGACTGGTAACTGAAACTTCAATGTTTCCGGTGTCGGTAAATTTAATCGCATTGCTAATTAAATTAATTAAAATCTGTCGTAACCGACTTATATCACTGACAATGACTTGTGGAACTTCAGAATTATTGTGAAAAATCAGTTCTAATTTTTTTTCTGTTGCTTTAGGTATTAATAAGGAAAGCGCTTCTTCAATACAGCTATTTAAATGGAAAGGTTCTTCTTCAAATTCTAACTTTCCAGATTCAATTTTGGAAAAATCAAGAATATCATTGATGATTTCAAGTAAAGCTTTCCCACTATTACAAATAGTTTCGACAAACTCTTCTTGCTGCTTTGATAAATCAGTATTTAATAAAATATCTCCCATCCCAATTACCGCTGCAACAGGAGTGCGTATTTCATGGCTTATCATTGCTAAAAACTCTTGTTTTGCAAGTTCAGCTTGCTTTCGTTCAGTCATGTCTCGCAAAATATAAACATAACCTTGAAAATGTTCTATTTCTGTCTGAACTTTCGAGCATGAAAAAGCGACCGGGATTGTTTTTCCAGTTTTCGTTTGACAAACTGTTTCAACTTCTTTAACTAAAGGAGTTATTGGACCAAATAAAGGAGTTTGAACATTTCCTCGTAGTTCTATTTCTTCTTTCCAACTATCAACCTCTTTTAAAACACTAGAAATAGATTGACCGCAAATTTCTGCTTCATCATATTCCAACAAAATTTGTGCAGTCCGATTTATGGTTTTGATTTTTCCTGATAGGGTTGTGACTAATAAAGCATCAGCCATTGACGTGACAATCTGGTCAATATATTGTTTGGAAGCTGTCAAAGTACGTAATAAAAGATTAGCCTCGTTTGCACCTTGAACTAAAGACTGTTCGAGAGCCATTTTCTCTGTCACATCTTCAATCACTATCAATAATTCATGGCTGTATTGATTATCCTTAATATTATTAGCGATACAAATATCAATATAAATTGGGTTTAAAGATTTTTTAGTTCGAGCAACTCCTTTTAATTCAAAATTATTTTGTTTTCCCGATATTATATCGCTAGCAATTACCTCAATACCAATTAATTCGGGAAATCCTATCCGAATATCTTTTCCTAACTGTACTTCTTGAGAGTTGTCTGCAAGAAGATTAACTTTTGGAGATAATTCTATAATCTTCCAATGCTGGTTAACAATCAAATACTCTATACGACGTAGAGATAATATATTTTTAGTTAAATCATTCATTTTATTAAATCATCGAATTTGCTAAAGATTGAAATATTTCATCAACATTTTTTCCAGTTTTAGCCGAGCTAGCATAGGTGGAAACAAAACTTTTATTGTCACTGAAGCTATAAATATGCCGATATTTTTCTAAATACTCGGCATCAATTAAATCTGATTTATTTAAAGCAATTACAGTTTTCCCTTGAGGATTTACCTTTGTGAAAGCTTGGATATGTTCTGAAATATTCTCAAGTGATTCCGGTCGTGTTACATCACCAACTATGATTGCTCCTTTAGCTCCTTGAAAATAACTCGCAGAAACCCCTTTAAATTTAGTACTTCCTTCTATATCCCAAATCAATAATTGTAATATCAGATTTTTCCCTGCTTGGGAATCGATTATTTCTAGAGATTTACGAGATATTTTTACACCTACAGTAGATAGATATTTATCGCTAAACTGTCTATCAACGAATCTGCGAATCAAGCTAGTTTTTCCGACACCAAAATCACCAATCAGACAAATTTTCTTAGAAATGGTAGACATAATTGAAAATCAAACGTTAGGTAAATGTATTAGAATTTTTCTAATTATTAACTGATAACTTATCGCACCCTTTAGTTTCAAGGATAAAGGAGTTGAGAAAAGAATAATTACGACTTTTAAGTTTATCTTAGGGAAAGGTCAAATTATCTATAATTCATCATTAGTCATTAACTTTTCACTAGTAGTTGCTTGTTGAAAATTCTTAAGTGACACTAATTAGTAATAATTGCTTTTAAAATAGCACAGCGCATTAAGGATGCAGGCTGATTTTTATCAACTCCCGGTGGTAAACTGGTTTTACCAATAACCTCTAAGCGGGATGGAGAAATTCCTTGTTTAATCAATGCTTCCCGTACATTTTCTGCTCGTTGAAGAGCTAATTTACTAGCCGATAAACTTTTATTAGGAGAATAACTATAGCCAATAACTTTTAAATTATGCTTTGGATGCTGAGCAAGAAATATTTTAACTTGCTCAAGCTTTTTATCGAAATCTTTAGATATTAACTCTGAAGAATTATTTTGAAAGTAAAACCTGACTGGAATAGAAACTAAATTTACCCGGACTGCACTTGATACTGTTTTGACACCAGGAATTTTTGCAAATGCTTGAGTAATTGTATTAACATCTGCTGCTCGAATAACGCTACCTTCTACAGAGACTTTACCATTACTATAATTAGAGGAAATATCCGTACCATTTATCTGATTTAAAACTATGGTAACTCGTTTAACTTCAGCTTTTGCTCCCACTGGTGATGCTGGTACTTCAACTGAAATAATTTGATTATCAATCTTCCATTTAGGAACAGTTGCAGCAGCAATTTGGTTAGCTTTATTTTTCAAATAGTCATTCGGTACTCTTCCCTTCAAGCTGAGTTTATCTCCGTCTACTTTGACATCAAGACGGTAAACTGACAATTCCGGTGCAGAAGCCAAAGCTAACGCTGTTTTATTCTCAATCGCACGAATTTTACTGCTGTGATATTGCCAAATTCCCC
>CAKZYM010000075.1 GCA_937884685.1 uncultured Calothrix sp. | reverse complement strand
ATCTAGATAATTACCTATTCGCATGCAATCATAAATCTGTTTTATGCTAATTATTAGTCTTTTTCCAAGAAAATTAACATCTAAAGGCTCATTATTATGGCAATCTGAAAAACAGAATGTTTGAAAATTTGATATCTTCGCTACAGAATTTTACTGAAACAGGTTATGCAAACCCTGCCAAATCCAACAACTAATAGCGCGTCTACGACCCCTGCTTTTGAAAGCACTATTAAGCGGCGCAAAACTCGTCCTGTAAAGGTCGGAGATGTCACTATCGGGGGAGGGTACCCCGTGGTGGTACAGTCGATGATTAATGAGGATACTCTCGATATTGACGGTTCGGTGGCGGCTATTCGTCGTTTGCATGAAATCGGCTGCGAAATAGTCCGAGTTACCGTACCTAGTATGGCTCATGCTAGAGCTTTATCGGAAATTAAACAAAAGTTAAAGCAAACTTACCAAGATGTGCCAATTGTTGCCGACGTACATCACAACGGGATGAAAATTGCTTTGGAGGTTGCCAAGCATATTGAAAAGGTACGGATTAATCCGGGGTTATACGTTTTTGAAAAACCAGACTCCAAGCGTACTGAATATACTAAGGCTGAATTCGACGATATTGGCGATAAAATTGCCGAAACTCTCAAACCTTTGGTAATTTCTTTACGCGACCAAGGGAAAGCGATGCGAATCGGGGTAAATCATGGTTCTCTAGCCGAAAGAATGCTGTTTACCTATGGCGATACTCCGGAAGGAATGGTAGAGTCAGCGCTGGAATTTATTCGTATTTGTGAATCTTTAGATTTTCATAATATTGTAATTTCACTGAAGGCTTCGCGAGTTCCGGTAATGTTGGCTGCTTATCGGTTGATGGTCAAGAGGATGGATGATGAAGGTATGGATTACCCCTTGCATCTAGGTGTTACCGAAGCCGGAGACGGAGAATACGGACGAATTAAATCTACTGCGGGAATTGCTACTTTATTAGCCGATGGTATCGGGGATACAATTAGAGTATCTTTGACCGAATCACCGGAAAAAGAAATTCCAGTTTGCTATAGTATTTTGCAAGCCTTGGGATTGCGGAAAACGATGTTCTTCCGATCTATGGTCCGGGAGAAATGGCTGTCGCTGATTACGGCTATGTCGGCAAAACTCCAGGATTTATTTCGCTTTATAGGGGTAGAGAAGAAATTAAAAAAGTTCCTGAAGACCGAGGAGTGGAAGAATTGATAAACTTAATAAAAGCTGACGAACGTTGGGTAGAACCAGATTAAAAATACAACAAAATTGCCGGTCAAATATTCTTGCTAGTTTTGTGTCAAACCGCAAAGCTAGCCGGATTGATGGAAAAATTTATCGAAATAACAAATTATGCTCAGTCTTTACAGTAGTAGGCTGTGTTAGATTGAGCATACTGACTATGTAAATTCAGTCTGGCACAACTGTAATATGGTGATTAGAAGAAGTGGACTTGTTTTAGGTGCTACAGCCGTGACGCTATCAACGATAGCCGTTGCAGGTCTTGTAAACCTTCCACAGGGACAAGCCTTATTTAGAGAAAGTCCTAAAGAGATAGTAGATGAAGTTTGGCAAATTATTTACCGCCAATACGTAGATGGTACGTTTAACCAGGTAGATTGGCAGGCTGTTCGTCAAGAATACTTGAAGAAGTCTTACACTGACAAGGAACAAGCCTACAAATCCATCCGGGAAATGCTCAAAAAGCTGGATGACCCCTATACCCGCTTTATGGACCCGAAAGAGTTCAAGAACATGCAGGTAGATACCTCTGGGGAACTAACTGGTGTTGGTATCACTATTGGTCTTGATGAAGATACTAAAAAGTTGACTGTCATTGCACCATTGGAAGACACTCCAGCCTTTAAAGCCGGTATCTTAGCTAAAGATGTGATTACCAAAATTGATGGTAAAAGCACTAAAGGGATGGACACTAGCCAAGCAGTAACTTTAATTCGCGGGGAACCCGGAAGTAAAGTTAAGTTAACTATTTCTCGGAATGGGAAAGAAAGAGATTATTTAATTACCCGAGCAAAAATTGAAATCCATCCGGTTGATTATTCTCTAAAACAAACTCCTGCTGGTAGAACTGGTTATATTCGTCTCAAGCAGTTTAGCGCTAATGCTTCAAAGGAAATGCGCGAAGCTATTAGAGACTTGGAGAAGAAAAACGTTGATGGGTATGTTTTAGATTTACGTAATAATCCTGGTGGTTTATTATTCTCTAGTATCGAAATTGCCCGGATGTGGCTCAAGGATGGTACGATTGTTTCCACCATTGACCGTAAGGGATTAGTAGATAAAGAGGCTGCTAACGGACGCTCGCTGACGGAAAAACCACTAGTAGTTTTGGTAGATAAAGGAAGTGCTAGCGCGAGTGAAATCCTTTCTGGTGCGTTGCAGGATAATAAACGTGCTGTTTTAGTTGGTAGTAAGACTTTTGGTAAAGGTTTAGTACAGTCGGTACGTCCTCTTGAGGATGGTTCTGGAGTTGCAGTCACGATTGCTAAATATTTGACCCCTAACGGTTCAGATATTAATAAAGCCGGGATTAAACCAGATATTAAAGTGGAGTTGAGCGACGAACAGCGACAAAATTTGTGGCTCAAACAACGCGATAAACTAGCTACTTTACAAGACCCTCAGTTTGCTAAAGCAATAGAACAATTGAAAAAAGAAATTGCTGGGACTAGCAATATTAGGGCTGAGAGAAAGTAGTGAGGAGTTAGGAGTTATTTAGCTCTAAAAGCTTATAGAGAGAGGCATTTTTATAATTTATTGTGCCAGAAGGAAATTACATCTTCTCTTGAATTAAGTTAAAAATTGCTAATTACAAGTTAGAATTCCTCGTTTCTGAGTTATTAGATAGTAAATTTATTAATTCCTAACTTCTAACTCCTAACTCTTTAAACCGGTTGACATTTTCCCGTCCTAATCAACCCTATACGACGGGATATGGCTTCTTCTTTTGAATTAAAGGGTCCCCACTTTTGTATAATTTCTCTATCGTCTTCAGCGGCTGATTTGCTGGAGACGATTTTACATGTTTGGGTAGAACTTTTGATGATATACCAGGATTCTGAAGATTCCATAAGAGAAGCAAGGGGAAGAAAATAATTTTTGGTCTCTAGAATTAATCTATCAGAATTAATGAGACAGTCTATTAGTATTCAACCACATTAATTAAAGCAAGTTTGTCTTATGAGCATCCCAAATTATCAATTACCAATATTTAACGAGGTGAAGGATTTTTGATTTGAGAATTTTGCAGTTTTATCGAATCAATTGTCTGTATGGATAAGTAGCTGATAATTATTAAAAGGAAACCAGAAACTACACCTATAGCTAAGCCGATGAATAAAGCCGATTTGCTCGAAAAAATCGAGATAATTGTATTCCTTTGTGATGCTATTTTCATTTTTTCATCCCATTTCAGGGAGTCAAAATCCTTTATTGATGGAGCTAATAATTTATGTGATTTAAAGCTAAATTGATTTAATTCTGGCGCTAATTCAACTGCTTCAAGAATTGAGTTTTCTTTTTTTGTAGGGGAAGTAATACAGTTTGAATTATTTAATTGTATTAATGCAGCGAGTGCAGCTACTGCTGATTTATATCGGTTTTGAGAATGGTAACATACCATTTTGTTGATTACTAAAGCTAATCTTTTATTAACACGAGCCAAATGTCCCCAAACAATTTCACCAGTATCTGGGTCTTTTGGTAGCTGTACTGGGTGAATACCTGTGAGCGCTTGGATACCAATCACACCAAGAGCATAGATATCGCTATTAGGTACCGGTTTACCTTGATGTTGTTCGTAAGGCATATACCCTGGTGTTCCGATGGCAACGGTTGTATTATCAATATTGGTCTGGTGTCTGAATAATTCATCCCACATCGGCTTTACTGCCCCGAAATCAATCAAAACTAGTCGATTGTCCCTTCTACGTCTCATGATATTACTCGGTTTGACATCGCGATGAATCAACCCTTGAGCGTGAACGAAAATCAAAATATTTAAAACTTCTTGGAGTAATTTTATTACTTTATTTTCAGACCAGCGCTTACCGGGGTGTAATTCTGCGCTCAGAGAATGTCCGTTGATAAATTGTTGTACTAGGTAGAATTCTTGATTCTCTTCAAAATGATTCAAAAGATGGGGAACATACTCATAATTGTCTAACTTCATCAAAGCTCCAACTTCCCGAGTAAATAGCTTTCTGCGGGTTTTTATCGGTAGCGCAATTTTATCGCTAGGTAGAAAGTGTTTAACAACACAAGTGGGATAATCAGTGATGCTGATGTCACGAGCAATATAAGTTCTACAAAAAATTCCTTGATTGAGAATCTGAATTACCCGATAGCGATCGCATATTAAATTACCTATCATATTTATAATTTTATGTTAACTATAATGCTTTTAATAGGTAATTTGACTTAAGTAAAATCCACCTAAATATAATCAATATTTTAGTTAGCAAGGTTTTTGTCAAAGAACCGTAAAATATCAAGGTATTTTGATGAAATGTAAAATATTAGTGAAAAATAGCTGGTATTACGCCCTTAATCAGTTAAATTATTAGAAATATCTAATTAAATATGAATAATACTACTAAAAAGTTGATTATTTCGAGTAGAAATTCCATACAAAATAACGATAGAGAAGAACACTAAAGTAGTTGCTTAAGAAGAGTAGGGATTTGATGACAGAAAATATATCCTACGCAAGACGAATCCGGGAGATGCTTCGTTCTGAATTTCGTAATCGTGACAATTTGGAAACGGATGCTGCTTTTTATATTGAATTAGAATCTTTATATCGAGAACATAAAGAGGAAATTTTAGAGAAAACAAGCGAAGGAGTACCCGATTCAGATATAAAAGGAATCAAAAATGGTGTATTTATCCTTAGCGTTGCACTTTTTTGCTTTGGAAGATTTGATGTTGCTGAAGATATTTTAGATAATATTCCGGGTGGAAGAGGAAACATAAATCGTTTCGCTGGTGTCTTAAATGCACTTTTACCATTACCACCGGGTTTAAATTGTCGTAAAAATCCCATTGAATTTAAGGAATGGTTAAAAGCTAATCGTTCTCAACTCAGATGGGATAAGAGTTTGGAAAGATATATTTTGCAAAATTTGTAAAAGCAATTGTTATTACCTCCTCCTTAATAAGGTGAGGTTACTTCTCTTAACAAGAAGAAGAGAGGGGGTAAATCACTATTTCAAGATATTCGGGAACTTTTTTAATTTTCTCCGAAGAAAGTTATTAAAAAGACAGCATTTACATATAAAATTAGATTTTTATAAACAAGTCAAACGATTTTGCATTTTGCGGCTCTGTTTAGGGTATAAATGTTCTTCACCCGAACCGGCCTGCGTTTAATTTTAGATTAAGTTTAGGGATGCATCTAGAAAACTAAAAATGTGGTTGGGATTAAAATTATCGCAACAGAAGTTTTACCGACTGTGAGAAAGTTTGGTATTTTAAATCGTCTTATTTTGAAGCAAAATCGCAATTAACAACAAATAAAATCTCAAATTTCAAGTCTTAAACTGTTATTAGGGAGAAAATCTATGAAGGAATTGCTTTATAAGTATGGACTGAGTGCGTTCTTTAGTGCAATCTTGTTAAGTGCTACGGTTACTCCTGCAAAAGCAAATGAAGCATATGAGTTAAAATTCGACCCGGTTCCACAAAAGCTAGCTCAGTACGCTCGCAATAGCGCTACAACTTATTTAAATCAGGGTTTACAACTTGTTCAGTCGGGAAGACCGCAAGACGCAATCGGGGCTTTTAATCAAGCGATTCAGTTAGACCCATATTTAGCACCAGCACATTACAATTTAGGACTAGCGTTAAGACAAGTAGGACAATTGCAACCCGCTGCGGATGCTTTTTACCGAGCTACTCAAGTTGACCCCAAATTTGCTTTAGCTTATGCAAATTTAGGTGGTGCTTTATTAGAAGGAAATAATTTACCCCAAGCTGAAAACTATTTAGAGCGTGCTTTAGAACTGGATTCAAAATTGGGATTTGCTCACTACAATGTTGGTCTATTGCACCAGCAAAAAGAAGATTGTGGCAAAGCTGTAAGGTCTTTTAGAAAAGCGGTTAAATATAGTAATAAAGCACCAGAACCCGCTTATCAAATCGGGTTATGCTATATGCAACAGCGCAAATTTAAAAGAGCTAGAAATGCTTTTAATGATGCAATCAAAATTAACCCAAAATACCCCGAAGCTCATTATAGTATTGGTTCAATTTTATATGAACAAGGAAAGCATGAACAAGCTTTAGAAGCATTTAGAAAAGCTGCTGAAGCCAACCCAGATTATCCTAGTGCTTATTATGGTGCTGGACTGGCATTCTTACAAATGAGAGAATACCCAGATGCAATGCGTGTATTACAATACGCTAGGGATTTATTCTTAGCACAAAATAATTCTCAATGGGCTAGAAATGCCGAACAGTTGATGCAGCAAGCACAGAATTTTACCGGTTCAATTCCTCCTCGATAAAAAGTTATTAATACTGCTGCGAAATAGTCACAAGCTAGGTCACAATATAAAGAATTGGTTGAACAATGGCTGGTGTGGTCTGTAGTTCACTTGGTAATTCATGTTTATGTTCGTGAAAAAACGTCCCAAAAGCCAATTTCTATTGTGGAATCGTTGGTTAGATAGGCGCAGAATAGTAGCTAATATGGAGACTTTTTGTGACTTAATCGTCTTTTCTCTTTGTTTTTGTTTGTTCTCTGTGATGTTCGTCAAGCTATGGGGGATATTTCACGATATATTGCATTCTGTTGATTACAAAGAAGTAACTGCAAAAATGCTCTTTATTCTAATTCTAGTCGAGTTATTTCGACTATTAGTGGTGTATCTACAAGAGCATAGCATTGCAGTTGGAGTCGCTGTAGAAGTAACGATTGTATCTTTGCTACGGGAGGTAATCGTTCATGGTGCTATGGAAATTTCTTGGATTCAAGTAGCGTCTATTTGTGGTTTATTAATAATTTTGGGTGTATTACTATTGGTTTGCGCTAAAACTCCTCATATGGATTGTATTAGCGCTAATACTAAATATTGTCCTTTTATTTATGGTGAAGACAATCAACAGTCTTCTGGAGGTTGCGGTCAAGGAAGAAGTTCGTCAAATACTTATCAGGGAAAGAATCAAACTACCTGTTGATTTAATTAATGATAATCGCTTACAAACTCGTCTTTGACGGGTTTTTTTGTGTTTGGGGATTGGGGATTGGGTAATGGGTAATGGGTAATGGCTAATGGGTAATGGCAAATGGGTAATAGGTAATGGGGATTGGGTAATGGGTAATAGGTAATGGGTAATGGGTAATAGATAATGGGTAATTAGTAATTGATAAATCAAACTGCTTGCTAAAATTTTGACAATACCGATTTATATAACCCGTTATTTTTCTCAATATAATTACGGTTTTTATGTTTTCAGAGTTAAAAAATTATCTAAGTGACTACTGAATTATCCTGTAGTTATCAATCAGCTATTCATACAATTGATTAGCGATATTATTCTGTATTTTTCTATTAATTATCTATTCTTCTATGAACAAAAAACTAATTGCTGCAATTGTTGCTGGTTCTGTAATTGCTTATATATCTAGCTATGCTGCGATTCGATTCAAAGCCAGAGCTATTGTTCACGGTGTCGGAACTTCTGACTGTACTTATTATTATCATACAGTGGAAGGGGGAGACCTTGGTGCCTTGGGTGGATTGATTACTTTGCCATTAGCATTGCTTTTCACTCCTTTACGTTGGCTGGAAGTGCAATATTGGTATGTAGTTCAACCAGTTGGTTCTCCACTTTCGGAAAAACATCGAAAGCAAAATAAATATGCATCTTGCACCAACGAAACCTGATTCATCAATTATCAATTACCAATTACCAATTATCAATTAATAACTGCTAATTACCTACTATAT
>CAKZYM010000074.1 GCA_937884685.1 uncultured Calothrix sp. | reverse complement strand
ATACAAAATGGTGGAACCCTGATACTATTTTTATTTAGAGGTTATTTTTCAGTATTTACAGCAACTTAAAGTCTGATTATAAAAAATAATAAGTAATCATCAATAGACAATTACTTTAACAAGCACCACTTTTATTAAGTACGACCCAAATCGTTTTCATAATCAGAAATAAGTCATAAGACACAGACCACTTACGCTGATAATCTAAATCCATTTTGACTATATCTTCAAAATCTTTGATGGAAGAGCGTCCGTTAGCTTGCCATTCTCCTGTCATTCCAGGTTTAACTCGCAATCTTTCCCAATGATGAGGCTGGTATTTCATGACTTCATCAGGAGTAGGTGGACGAGTTCCCACTAAACTCATTTCTCCTTTGAGTACGTTCCAAAATTGAGGTAATTCATCTAAACTAGTACGACGCAAAAATTTACCCACCTTGGTTATACGTGGGTCTTCTTTACATTTAAATATATGTCCGTTGGCTTCGTTCTTGACTAGATGTTTTAATTTGTCAGCGTCTTTAATCATGGAACGGAATTTCCATATACGGAAAGTCGTTCCATTGTGACCGCAGCGAATTTGACTGTAAAAAATAGAACCTGGGTTATCTATCACGCTTACAATTGCTATCGGGATTGCGATTGCAGCAGTTATGATTAATCCTACAATTGCTCCTACTATATCAACTAGTCTTTTTGCAATACTTTTCTGCGAAGGATGAATATATTGGTAGCCTAAGATAAATGATTCAGGTGGACTCATTAAAATCGAGTCTTTATTATTTGCAACTTTTGGTGCAGGACTAATGTTGAAAACCATTTTACGTACTATTACTTGTTTTCTATAGTTTCCAGTGCCAATATAGACAATATAAATGCGTAACTGTAGGTAAAAAAATAAAATTTACACAATCTTCTAATCACATTGCAGTATTGTGAAATTCACGTATAATTTTTAAGTTTTGTAACGAAGTCGTAGTGAAGACGGAATAGTTAGGATTTACTGCATTAATTGTGATGTTTTTGTTTGTCTAGCTACGTAATGTAGAAACGTAGCACTGCTACATCTCTACATTATTCAATCAAAACGGCTACTCCTATTCGTTAACGACCACAGCAAAGTTAACGGTATAGGGTTCTTCTAAGGACTGATGAGCGCTGTCTTTGATTGCGTCAAGGTAGTTGCGTAGCTGTTGTAGCTGTCGCAGGTTGGGACGGTAGGAAAGACTTCCTTGTTTATCAAATAATGGTGATGCGGTAATTGATTTGTAGTTGGAGTTTTGTACGGAACTGTTGTTCAACCACTGCATATCTTGATTGCTTGGTATTAAACCTGGGGGAATTTCTCCTTCTAGGAAGGCTAATAATCTTTGTTGACAGGTGCGGGTGTTGATACCTCGTGATTCAAATAGCTGGATTACTTCACCGAAGGTAACGGCTTTTTCTGGTATTAGTCGCAGTAGTTCGGTAAACAAGAAGTAGTCGGTGTATTGCTGTCTGGGTATTTCTAATACTAGGGGATGTAGTGCTAGGACGCATAAACCGGTTGCTACACGGGAAGTTGCGGGTGTTCCGTTTTCTGATAGATATTTTTCTTGAATAATTTTAGCGCTGGGAAGTTTCTGCTGTAACCAACGGCTAATTGCGCTGATGGATGAAACACCACCACACAAAACAATTTGGTTAATGGCTTCTGTGGGTATACCTCTTGCTACTAATAGTTTATTTAGTTCGCGGTTAATGCGACGCACGAAGGGGACAAATACTTGGCTTTCTAGGTCTCTTCGCTGTAATTCCCATCTTTGGTCTGCTAGTTCGATGGTAAAAGATTCCTGGTGCTGCAAAATTAATTTCAGTGCGATCGCAGCATCTAAAAGTGCTTTACCCAAGGGTGAGCTTTCGAGTCTTTGCTGTAGAGAAATGCGTTGACTGATATCAGGTTCCCCAGCACGAGGTAGTTCTAGCTGTTCTAAGCCTAAGCTGGAAAAACGTATTTGGTCTAAACCGGGAATATTGGGTTTCCAGTGTAGTGGGTTATTTTCGCTATCTGCATCATTTGATTTTGGATTACGCGATTTCCGCCATTTTGACGGTAGCAGTAATTGAGTAATAATGTCTTGTTCCATTGCTTTCCCACCACAGGTAAAGCCATGAAGCATAAATTCGTTATGTGATAAATCTTGCTTGTCTTCTGGTAAATCAACTAAAGCCATTTCGGTAGCGCTCGCTCCGATGTTAATAACTAAGGTATTACCTAGGAGTTGACTATCGCTGGTGACGATGGGAGCAGAATTTTCGTCATTCACTAGTTTGACTATCTCACCGTTGGCTCCTTCAAGCTCTCCGAGTAAACTAGCGATGGCTTCTTCAACAAAAAATACTTGTTGGGGATGCTCTACTAGTTGAGAAATTATTAATGATTCTCGGATGTTAAAGCGATATTGTTCCGACCAGTTGGAAGGACAGGTGCAAATGATACCGGAAATATTATTGATAATGCTGCTAAATTGCTCTTGTTGAATACCGATTGCAGTAGCGGTTAGTCCTAAAGTGGTGCTATTGGAATCGGATTTTAAAGTTAATAGCAGTTTTGAAAGTGAACGAATAATCCACACCAAGGGAACTGCGGAAAATTCATTGAGTTGCAGTATCGGCTCCCATTTTTGGCGTATTTCGCTCGAAGCTGTTTCGGAAATACTTTTGTAAGCAAGAGAAATTGGTAAATAAGGTTTTAGATATGCTGAATATATATTTTGTTCTGCGTTTTCCCCTTTCTCGGAGTTGAGAGAAGTTCTGGGAAGATAAACTTCTGCTGGTAAGCGGAAACTTCGAGATTGAGCAGTTGCTTGATTGTCTTGAGACCAGTAAATCGGATGTATTTGTGTTGTGGAACGATTTAGTAATGCAGCGGAAATTCCTGTGGTACCGATATCTAATCCTAAATACCAAACTGTATCTTCGGAATTTATTGAAGGAATTTCGGTACTGTTTACCGAACCAGTCGCATTATCTTGGGATATTTCTTCTGAATCAGCAATAGTTTTTTCTGTTTGGGGAAGTGGAGTGTTTATTATGTTTGTATTTGTGGTTGTATTTAATGTGCTTAAATCTAATTCTTTTTTTGGTTGAGGAATACTTCGTTGACGAAGAGAACTAACGGGAAGGGTAATTTCTTTCAGTTGGGGTTTTTCTTTGATTGGTTGAGTTGGTGGTTCTGGTTGTTTTAGTTGCTGAATTTCTGGTGTAGCTATTTCTTGTGGTGTGGTCGCAGTTTCTTGCTGCTGAATTTCTGGTGGAGTAGTTTTTGATGTAGTAATTTGTGGTGTGGTCGCAGTTTCTTGTTGCTGAATTTCTGGTGGAGTAATTTCTTGTGGTTGTAATTTGGATTTTGATTGGAATTCTAATTGGGAATTTTCAACTGGTGCTGCTTCCTCTTCAAACAAAAGTTCCGTTAAAGAGTTAATTGTATCTTCGCTCTTCGCTTGTTTCCGTTTATAGGTTTTGGGAGCGGTTTGATTTTCTTGTGGATTTTGAGAAGTAGATTCACCAGACCAAAGGTCTAACATTGGTGATTGATTTTCGGGTGATTGACTATCTGATGAAGTAAAAGCAGGAGATTCAATAGTTTCATCGGTTGGTGTTGGAGGAATATATTCAAAAACTACTTCCCGAGATACAACTTCTTTTTCTTCTTTATCAGTTTGCGTTTCTCTTAATTGCGAATCTAGTTCTGCGGATGTGGGATGATTTTCCACATCAATTGCTTGAGTTAGAACTTGTTTTGGAGGTGTTTTTGTACTAGAAGTATTTAAATTTTCGCTATCGAATAAGCTCGCATAAAGTTCATCAACTTCGTCTTCGTTAGCATTATCTGAAGAACTTTCTGCTGTTAATTGTTCTGTTGAAGATGATTTTCTTAACTCACTTAATACTGCTTGCATTTTTTCCGGAGTATCAAAAGCATCGGGTTCTTTAACAATTTCTTGCTCGATTACTTGTTGATTAACCGGTTGACTAACTTGTTCGTTTTCCTGATTTTGTGCAAATTGTTCTTCCGTTTCTTCCGTCAATTCTATTTCTAGATAATTATCCGGGTCTAATTCTTCAGTGTCATCTTCATTAACAGAATCTTGCTCAATTTGAGAAATAGCGGTTTCAAAATTTGGGGTAATAGAATTATTCTCTTTATCTAAATCTAAATTTTCTTGAGCTTGAGAAAACTCAATATTATCAATATTATCGTCGGGAGTAACAACTAAATTATCGTTATTATCTTGGTCATAAGTTTCGATATTTTCATCAACTGCATCACTTTCAACAGTTTCAAAATCATGATTGAATTGATTGCTGGCTTCAGTTGATTCAACACTTTCAAAAGTTTCAGAATCGTAATTGAAATTACCGGTTTCGGTTGATTCAACACTTTGAGCATCAATCGTCTCGACAGTGACCTCATCTGACGCTTGCTTGATTAATTCCGAATTAACTTGAGCAGGGGAGAGATTTGCAACATTTTGAATAAAAACTTCTAGTAACTGTTCTCCTTGAACCCCTTTATAATGCATTCTTGCTAATGATTGGGATAAGGAATCGTGATAAGCGTGAATATTGCGCTGCAATGCTTCAAAAACAACATTTACCGTACCATCTAAAGCTACCAACCTCTGGTCTAAATCGCTGGTTAATTTCGCTAGATTTTCTACCCGTGTGGAATCTCCTTGACCGATAGAAGCCGGGAGAGCTTTCTTAGTAGTAGGATTAGAAGCACCGTCAACAGATGCTGTCAGCGGAAGCGCGACATCCTCTTCCAAACGACTTCTCAGCACCTGCATAAATTCGGAAATGATTTTCTCCTGAGAAGCTAACTGTTGCGCTAGAGAATAATCATGCAGTCGCTTTTTTTCTAACTCGCGGATTTCACTAACCAAATTCGCTCTTTCTTCCAACAGCGTTTTTAATTCCGCTTTGACCGGTTCAATTAACTCATAAAGCTGATTATTCGCGTTCTGTTGTGGTTTTGGTTCTCCTAACTCCTGGTTTCCTTCCTGCATAAACTTCGCAACCAGAGGAGGTAGCTGTGCTTGAGAAGATTCACCACCTTCCGCTTCATTCGCGAGGAAATCTCGAACACGCTGTAAAACCTCACGTGGTTCTTCCTGAGAAGAAATTACCCCCCACAACCGCTTACCTTTGTGTTGGAGTAATTTATCAATATCTGCAATCATCTCTTGAATTTGATTTGCACGGGGAGTCACGTTGATTTTCCTCTTTGTGTTTACAGGGTTAATA
>CAKZYM010000073.1 GCA_937884685.1 uncultured Calothrix sp. | reverse complement strand
TCAAAAGATTCTGCTCTTAAATGCCCTAATTGTAAATCTAAAGAGCTTCTAAAGGAGGGGTTTCAGGTGCTGGCTGATGGGAATAAGCACCAGCGGTTTCGGTGTCAAAAGTGCGATTATGCCTTTACTCCGCTTCTATCTGTCCCCGATAAGAAAGGTTGATTTGTTCGTTTTCCGTTAAATTTATTTTTTGGTAAAACAGTAATACTATCAGTGAATGCGCCAGGAGGGGTGTTTTGGAATCAAATCAACTTGATTTATTCAAAGATGTACCAATTGAACCGAAACAGTTGGAACTACTTGAATATCCGCCTCCGCCTCCGCCACCGGGACAGCTTGAAATGTTTCCTGGTAAAAAGTTCAAAACCAAACGCCGCGATGAACTTTTGATGAATGCCCAAGAGCTAGAGGGATGGAAAACACAGATAATTAGTTATCAGCAGAAAGTACGCCACCAGCCACCAGCTACTCAAACCACCTTGTTTGACCTGCCACCAGAGCATTGTGATTCTAATACAGTTGACCCACTAAGCTTGCAGCTACAATCAATGTCATTCTATAGAATTCCCAGTGATTTTCCAGGACAGGCTTGTTTGTATTTTGTAGTAGACTCAGCAATCGGTTTGATTCTCTATATCGGTGAAACGCTGTACTCAAACAGAAGATGGAAGGGTGTACACGATTGTAAACAATATATTGGCAGTTACCAGGATTTAAACTACCGTTATAAACAAAAAACAGCCATAAATATCGCTTTTTGGTGGGATACCCCTAATAACACTAAAAAACGTCAGCAACTGGAGCAGAAACTAATTCAAAAATGGCGGTCGCCTTTCAATAAAGAAATGTGGCGAATTTGGGGACATCCATTCGGATAATAATAAAATTTAAATGATTTTTGTATATTTTTTAGCCTTACTTGTTCTGCTATTATAACAAAGTAGCTGTTACTACTTTTAATCTATAAATTCGGTAATTCTTTCAGCGCAAATTTGCGCTGATATCAGCTAATTTTAAAGGAATAAATGGCTCAGTGCTGCTTTACGGGCTACTTTAGAGTAATATTATTAGTAGCTAATTTTACCGTTTTATTAAATAGAAAAAATATCAGTATCCTTATACTCAAAAAATTATTTTTCATCTTAAATTGAGTAAATAAAATGTTATCTGGGAGTTGTTTTGGGGCAAAATAAAGTTATAAGTTTATTTGTTCTACATTCCTATGCCCAAAATTGCCCAATGCAACAGTTGTTTACTTTACGCCCGTGACCCGCATTTGGTGTGTGCAATCCATCCGAATGGGGTGAACTTCACGGGGTGACAAGACAAGTGAAAGACAGTCACAGCAAGGAATAGATGCAACAAGGAATGCGAAAAAATTGGACGAATAATGATAAAAAAATGAAAAAATCATCATATTAGAGAATGAGAAACCGCGAAGCGGTTTCTCATTCTTTTCTATTGGCAGGTTAATTTGTTTTTCAACAACTTGATTGAAGAAAAGGTTTGTAACTAATATTAGATGATTACTTATAACAAGTAAAAAGATGGTTGATAGTCAAAAATTATATATTTTGTAGCATTGACATTGCCCTTAATCCTTTTTGATAGAAAGGAAGTTTATGACGATTAATATTCATCATATCTTGAATAATATCTATTAAAAATTCCCAAGCAAGTACCCATAAATCTCCGTAAATACCTAGCCAAAAATTACTATGTCTTCGTGATGAACGTTTGGCTTCATCTAGTCTAGAGATATATTTTTGAATTCCATTGTTTCTAATTAATTGACCTTTTAAAGCTGACATAGTATAAGCAATAGCAATGAGTAAAATCAAATTAGTTAAACGGTGATTATTAGCCTTAGTTCCTTCCAAATTATAACCTCCAGTTTTACAATCCTTAAACATTGCTTCTATACCCATGCGATGACGGTAAGTTTTAATAATTTCTTCAAAATCTTCTAGGTTTGTTAGTAAGAACCAAGGTTCTTTTTCTATTTTTTGATTATATTTTCTCTTCCAATATGCTGCTAAGTTAAAACGACCAAATCCTTTATTTTTAGTCATATAAATATTTGAAAATAAAATTTTAGTTCCTGGTATTATTCCTAATTCTGCTAGTTTATGATATTCTCCTTTATGCTTTTTAAAGTGCGTAGTCTGCTTCTGACGAAATATAAAATATATTTTCCGAGGTAGTTTTTGAATTTTTAGCCAATAAGATAGTTCTACACCATGAAACTCTCTATCTCCTAAAAATACTAATTCGTAATTTTTAAATAAACGCAAAACTGGTTTAATTATAGCTTGCTGTTCTCTTAAATTCGTACTACCTTCTTTCTCTAAAAGTTTCCAATATATTGGTATAGCTCTCTTTTTATAAATTACGGCTATGACTAAAACATTATTTTCTTTCCATTGAGTCCTATCCAAAGTTATTATTAAGCGAGTTTTTGATGTAAATTCTTGTTGAATTATTTGTTCAACTATCGGAAACCAAAACAAAGGTAAACTAAAGCTGAATAATATTAAGAACCTTTGAATATGTCTTCGACGACTTTCATATTTTATCGGTAAAGGGAAACAAGCCGCTAGCCTTTCTATTTTTACAGTTTTTTGGACTGTGAGCAACCAAATTAACATTTCCAAAGTTTTATATTATCTAGGTAATGATTGTTTAAAATGTGATTCATACAATGTTATTATTTTCATTTTATCGGTGCAAATTTACAAGTTTTGACCGATATTTTTTTACCATAAAATTATCTCTTATCAAAAATAAATCAATTGACAGTTTTTAAAATCAAATGCTGAGCGGGTGGTAGCAGTACGCAAACCCGCTCAGACAAAATAGAATGATTTTAATATAAATGT
>CAKZYM010000072.1 GCA_937884685.1 uncultured Calothrix sp. | reverse complement strand
TATTAGCCCCAGACTTCTAGTCTGCGGGTTTTTTGCATAATTGGGATGCTCCCAACAAAAATGATTTTGAGCAAGAAAGTTCAAACTATGAAAATAATCGTAAATCCAAAATCCGTCTTGGTAAAGTTTGGGGGACGGAAACCGACACCCCCAACTTTACCGCAAAATCCAAAATCGTTGAACCTATTTTTTCCAAGGTAATTTAGTTCCCATTTCTGTGAGTGCGGAGAAAATTAAATAGATAATTAGTAAGGAAACGCTTGCAATAAAAATAATTAGCTCTTTATCCATTTTTTGTTTATTTAAATAGATTGTTGCTGCAAATTTTGATTATTAGTAGTGCGAGCAAGATGCTCGTACTAGTTTATATTCAAAATACATTAAAACTGACCGAACAGCACTATTCTTAACAAGCTCAAATAAACCCGGTTTCTCGTTGTGAAAGCGTAATTTTCTTGTTGCAAAATCACAAAGAAACCGGGTTTATCCTACAACATAGTTCCAACTAGCTCCAAAATTACCTATAAAAATTATTTTTTCTATCCTCTCTTCCCTCTCTCCTCACTCTCAAAGATAGCTAATCATAAAATCGCGAAAGAAATAGTTCTCTACTTTCTCTCGATTACTTCCCGAGAATATCCCGATTCTACTTTAAAACAGAAGAGTAACAAAACATAACAAGATAGAGGGGGTCACATTCAACTGTAAAAATCAACTCAGAATAAATATTAGTTATTAAAATTACTTTTTGTGTAAATGTATTTACGCATAATTAATTGAAGCTAGAATCTGCCTAAAAAATAAAAATAATCCTTGGAGGTAGTAATATCGGTTACTTTGCGAGTAAAATAATTATTAATAAAATCTATAATTTTACTATAAGTTGCTGATTTTATGTATCGATAATGACTTTTGCAAAAAATAAGATGCAAATACCAAACAGAAGCATCTGTCAAAAATGGTAAAAATTTGTTAAGAATAATGACAGGAATGTTAATGGGAGTAAAAAAATATTATGGAAAATAAAGCTGGGACTAAACCACCACATCACGTAGTTATCGTTGGTGGAGGTTTTGGAGGATTATATACAGCGAAAGCACTCAATAGCAAAGATATAAACGTAACTTTAATAGATAAAAGAAATTTTCACTTGTTTCAGCCATTGCTATACCAAGTAGCTACAGGTACTTTATCACCAGCTGATATTTCATCACCTTTGCGTTCGGTACTCAATAAGAGCAAAAATACTAAGGTGCTTTTGGGAGAAGTTTCGGATATTGACCCAGAGAAGCAAAATGTGATGATGGGGAGTGAAAAAATCCCTTATGATAGTTTAATTATTGCTACTGGTGCAAAACATTCCTATTTTGGTAAAGATGAGTGGGAAGAATACGCACCTGGTTTAAAGACTGTGGAAGATGCTATTGAAATGCGTCGTCGTATATTCATGGCTTTTGAAGCAGCAGAGCAGGAAACTGACGAAGAGAAACGTCGTGCTTTGTTGACTTTTGTGGTGGTTGGTGGTGGTCCGACTGGAGTTGAATTAGCTGGTGCGATCGCCGAATTAGCTTATGGAATTCTCAAGGAAGATTTTCGCAATATCGATACTTCCGAAACACAGGTAATGCTTCTGGAAGGTATGGATAGAGTTTTACCACCATTTGCACCGGAATTGTCTGTAAAAGCTCAGAAATCCTTGGAAGATTTAGGTGTTACTGTAGTTACAAAAACTTTGGTGACAGGTATCGAAGGAGATATAGTTACCATCAAGCAAGGTGACGAAAGCAAGCAGTTCGGAGCTAGAACGGTACTATGGGCCGCAGGTGTGAAAGCTTCACCTTTGGGTAAAGCAATAGCAGAAAAGACTGGTTCAGAAACTGATAGAGCAGGAAGAGTAATTGTTGAACCCGATTTAAGTTTGAAGGGATATCCGAATATATATGTAATCGGAGATTTAGCACATTTTGCTCACCAAACCGGAAGACCATTACCCGGTGTAGCACCTGTTGCGATGCAAGAAGGACAATATGTCGCAAAATCGATTAAACAACAGTTAAAAGGGAATACTTTACCAGCATTTCAATACTTTGATAAAGGTAGTTTAGCAGTAATCGGACAACATGCTGCTGTTGTAGATTTAGGCTTTATGAAACTAACTGGTTTCGTAGCTTGGCTATTCTGGTTATTAATTCATGTTTATTATTTAGTTGAATTTGATAACAAGTTAGTGGTAATGATTCAGTGGGTGTGGAATTATTTCACCCGCAATCGTGGAGCAAGATTAATTACAGGGAAAGATTTACCAGCACCAGTTGAGGTTAATAGTAAAGTCGATTATTATCCGGCAGTGAGTAATAATAAAGCTGTTAATGTTTGATAGTGGATAGGGAATAGGGAATAGGGGATAGGGAATAGTTAGGAGTTAAGAGTTAAGAGTTAGGAGTTAGGAGTCAATGATAAATATTATCTTCCCCCTCTCCCCATCTCCCCATCTCCCCATCTCCTTGTCTCCCTTTCTTCCCCTCTCTTCCTAATCCAGCGGTAAACTAACAATAAAAGTAGTTCCCACACCTTCTTTACTGACAAAATTAATTTCTCCCCGATGCAATTCGACATATTGTTTGACTATTGAAAGTCCTAATCCATGTCCGGGAATTTGACCGACGTTACTAGCTCTTTGAAAAGAATTAAATAAATTGTCTTGTTCTATTTCCGGAATACCAATCCCTTCATCTTGGATGCGGAAAATAGCTTCCCCTTGCAAACAAAATAAATCAAAGCTGATTATTCCACCTTGGGGTGAATATTTGATTGCATTTGATAGCAGATTAGTAAAAATATGCCTGAGTAATTTTTCATCTAACCTGGGTAAACTAATATTATTTGCAGCGCTATCTTCTTTCTGTTGGGTACAGCATCCTTGAATTTTTAATATAATTTGATGTTTTTCTGTTGCTATCAGCTTTAATTCTGCGACTAAATCCTGACAAAATTTTTCTAAATCTAAAGGTGCGGGATTAAAGTTAGTTTGATGAACTTCCGCTTTACCTACTAATAATACATCGCTCAATAATTGATTAAGATTTTTAACGGCATTTTGTATATGATATAAATATTCTTCTTTTTTATTTTCGCCGATTTCTTGGCTGTGATTTGCTAGTAATTCTGTAGAGTTTAAAATTGTGCTTAATGGATTACGAAACTCATGGCTGACCATTGAAACAAAACGAGATTTAAGTTCTCTCATCTCTTTTTCTTTTTGCAACTCATCCCGCATTATAGTTTCCTTTTGATGCTTGCTCAAAGCTATTTCGATAGTGGTAATTAATTGAGTTTCTTCAAAAGGTTTAAATATATAACCAAAAGGTTGGGTTGCTTTGGCTTTGATAAGAGTACTTTCGTCAGAATGAGCAGTGAGAAAAACGACTGGAACATTTAATTTATTGATAATAATTTCAGCGGCTTGAACTCCATTCATTTCACCTTTGAGCATTACATCCATTAATACTAAATCTGGCTGTAATTCTTCTGCTTTTTCAATTGCTTGTTCTCCATAAGCGATAACTGCAATAACGTTGTAACCAGAATTTTCCAAACAATATTTGATATCGCAAGCAATAATTCTTTCGTCTTCAACAACTAAGATTCTTTCTTTCATTTATTTACTCCTTAGTCGTTTTCGGTGAATGTAATTCTAAATGAGGTACCAAGTTTGGAATTATATACTATTGTTCCTTCTAATTGTTCTACCAAGTTCCAAACCAGTTCCAACCCCAGCGATTGTTTTTTGAGTGAATCAATATTTTCTGTTACTCCTATACCATCATCGCTAACGCTTAATGAGTATTTACCTTTTTGTAAAGTTATAAACTCCACGTATATTTTTCCTTCATCACTATTTTTAAAAGCATGTTTCATTGAATTAGATATAAGTTCATTAATAATTAATCCACAAGGAATTGCAGTATCAAGTTTCAAATATAGTTTTTCTATACTGGTATCTATATCTATATTTTTAATGTTATAGCAGCGCACTAAATTATTTTTTAATTTACGAATATATTCAGAAAATTCTATTTTTGCTAAGTCTTTAGTTTGATATAGATTTTCGTGAATTAAAGCCATAGCTCTAACCCGGTTTTGGCTATCTTGAAAAATGTCTAAAGCTTGTTTATCTTTAATATATCCACACTGCAAGCGCAATAAACTAGAAATTATCTGTAAGTTATTTTTTACACGGTGATGAATTTCTTTTAGCAATACTTCTTTTTCTTTTAAAGAAGCTTTTAGTTTATTTTCTACATGTTTCCGAGCAGTAATATCGGTGCTTGAACCAGCCATAAAAGTTGGTACACCGTCTTCATCACGAACAACCGTACCCCGAGTGAGAAATCCTAAATCTTCTCCACTTTTATGTACCATTCGATGCTCAATTTCATATTTAGGAATTAACCCTTCTAAATAAGCATTAATTTCAGCTTTTACTAAACCAACATCACCAGAATGAACAAATCGCAACCAATTTGTAAATTGATTTTCAATTTCTTCATCTTTATACCCAAGCATAGCTTTTAAATTGGAGTCAATATAAACTTCGTTGGTTTGAATATTCCACTCCCAAACCCCTACTTTTCCTGCACTTATTGCTCTTGCGTATCTTTCCTCACTTACCCTTAAAGCTTGCTCTACTCGCTTACGTCCTAAAACATTTCCTAGTGTCTCTGCTACTATTTTAAGTAAGACAATGCTGTTTTCCGTCCATGTAGTAACCTTAAAAGATTCAAAGCCTAAGAAACCTATTAAATCACCGCTACAGACAATTGGTAAAATAATCAAAGAGTTAATATCTTGAGTATTAAAAACTTGTTCTTCAACTGTTTCTTGTAAAAGTAAATCTCGAATATTTTGTAATTCCAAAGTCTCACCACAGCGAAGCTTTTCTACAAATAAAGTCACATCTTCAACATAAATATTTTGTAAATCATCAATACGAGATGTAATTTCATCAGCGCACCATTCATGGGTATTATTAATCTTCTCTAAATTTTCCGATAATAAAAATACATAACTACGGTCTACACCAGCAAATTCACCAATAGTTTTTAGTGCTTGATTAATTCCGTTATCTGTTTCATTTGCAGTAATATTGATAAAATCATTAGATATATTAGTAATTAATTTTTCAAAATCGACTCGAAAACGAAGTTCTTCTTCAATCCGCTGACGTTCGATAATTTCTTGTCGCAAACGGGAGTTGATATTTTTTAATTCGCAAGTGCGTTGTTCGACCCTAATTTCCAATTCATCTTTAGCATTTTGTAACTCTATTTCTGCTTGTTTCCGCTCGGTTATATCGCGAACAATAACGATGATATGATTACCAATCGTAGTTTGTAATCGCGCTTCAAAGCTTTTTTCTCCAGAAGGTACAGATAAAGAATATTCAATTGCAGTCAAGGAATTTGTTTCGAGTACCTGAGAAATAGCTGCTTGATATTGTTCAAAAATATCAGATGGTAGAATTTCTTTTACTTTTTTACCTAAATACTTTTCAGTTAATAAATATAAATCGGAATAGTTTTGAGTATGACAGCTAAGAATAGTACCATCGCTGCTGAGACGAAAGTAAATATCGGGGAAAGCTTGAAATAACTCTTGTAATTCGCTGGTTGTCTGTAAAAGCTGTGCTTCAGTTGCGAGACTGTCACATATTTTATGTTGCAATAATTTATTTTTACTCGCTAAATTATCAAATTTCACTTTTAAATCATCGCATTGTTTCACTTTTTCGTTTAATTTTTCTTTAGTTTTCAAAAGCTCTGTTTGTAAATTTGCAGCAACTTCCTCAAGAGTAACTATTTCTACGACTTCTCCTGCTTGATTAATAACTGGCAAAAATTTGACATCATGTTTAGTCATCAAAGATAATGCCTTTTGAAAATCATCATCAGTTTGTAAAGTGATAGCTGACTCCATCACTTCCGCAACTTTTATTTGTTCTAAGTTACTACCAGAACTAATTAAGCCAATTAAATCAAGCAGCTTAAATACACCTAAAAATTGTGAATTCTCTACAACTAATAATTCTTGAGCTACTGTATTTTTTTCTTTCAGCTTTTCTGTTAAATGTACAATTTCTGTTAAAAGAGTTTCAGGAGAAACCGTTAGCCTGGAGTCTTTAATAGCATCTGCGACTAAAAGCATAGCGATAATTTATTAAAGCTACATCAATGCTGTAGCAAATAGTTTTTATTGATGATATATGTTGTATCTTTTTTATAGTATCTGGCGCTTTTAAATGCTAATATACAGTAAAAAATCAGCAGTCTAATTTTATTTTTACTCGTACAGCTATGCTTTAAAAGGCTGGAAAAAGTATTAAATTAAAGTTTAAAAACATTCTTTAAAATAAGTTTTTACATTAAAACAATTTAATCTTCTATGATTTCTATAGAAAAAATACTTAAATACATACCTACAGCAAGATATCACCTGATAACTCATAGAATCAGATAAGGTAAGTTGCTATACAGGTAATTGATAATTTGAAAATTGACAAGTTTGTCTATGCAGTGCCATTCAAATTATCATGATTGTATTCTGTACAATGCCCTTTAAATCTACACTTAAAGTGATTTTTATCAAATATAATTAACATTGCTACCCCGATGAATATATGCTCTCCAGTTGCTAGCTTAAGTTAAAAATGAAGCTACAGCATCGTGGTTACTACTTACTTCTGAATGATTTTGCGAAATGTTGAATAATTTATATAAAGGTCAAACAAACAGATTATATCTGCCTATTATCTGTTATCCGTTCCCATAAAACAGTAAATTAGTATTAAGCAATAAAAAATATACCAGGGAAACCGATGTCTAGCGAACAGGACACGCTGAACGTCTACCATTCTAATCTTGCATCTATTGTTGGAGAAGAAAATCTTATTTATGATTTCGATAGCAAAGAGATAAAAAAAGCGATATCACCGGAAAATTTTCCCGGTTGTATTGTATATCCCCAAACACAATCACAACTTGCTGAAGTTATTTCAGAAGCTCATCGCAACAAGTGGCATGTTTTACCCTGCGGTAACGGTAGTAAACTCAAGTGGGGTAGTTTAGCGAAAAGCGTGGATATCGTTGTTAGTACTCAACGTCTTAACAAGATTATCAATCACGCTGTAGGTGATTTGACACTGACTGTAGAAGCAGGGGTGAAGTTTGCCGATATTCAGTCAACTTTAGCCAAACATAATCAATTTCTTGCTCTAAATCCAACAGAACCAGAATTAGCAACTATTGGTGGTGTTATAGCCACCGGAGATACAGGTTCCTTACGGCAGCGTTACGGTAGCGTCCGCGACCAGCTGCTGGGTGTTAACTTCGTGCGTGCTGACGGTCAAGTTGCTCGTGCTGGAGGAAAAGTTGTCAAAAACGTTGCCGGTTACGACTTAATGAAATTATTTACCGGCTCCTACGGAACTTTAAGCATAATTACAGAAGCAACATTTCGCGTATATCCCATGCAATCAGCTTCAAGAACCGCTGTATTGATGGGTAGCTTTGAAGCTATATCTCAAGTCGCTGAGACTATTCGTGGTTCAGCTTTAACACCCATTCAAGCCGATTTACTTTCTTCCGAGCTATTATCAAGTATGGAATTGGGTAAAGGATTGGGATTAATAATTCGCTTCGAGAGCATCCCCGAAAGCGTCGAAGAACAATTAAATCAAGTTTTACAAATAGGTGAAAAATTAGGATTAACTAACGCAGTTTTTTCCGACAAGCAAGAACAAGACTTATGGCACAGATTGCCAGAACAAATACATTTATCCGCATCAGAATCAGCAATTACTTGCAAAATAGGAGTATTACCAAATGCAGCAGTAGAAATTTTAAATCAAGCCGATTTAGGTTTGATTAACATATCTACCGGTTTGGGAATATTGAGATTTGATTCGGTAAATAGGGTGTTAGAAATGCGAAAATTATGCGAACAAAAAAGTGGTTTTTTAACCATATTATCAGCACCAATAGACATTAAGCAGAAAGTAGATGTTTGGGGCTACACAGGTAATGCATTGGAATTAATGCGAGGAATAAAAAAGCAATTTGATAGCGAAAATATTTTAAGTCCCGGACGATTTGTGGGAGGGATTTAAGAAAGGGTAATGGGTAATAGGTAATGGGTAATAGGTAATAATAAAATAAGGAATTAGGAGTCTAATTTTTAATTAAACCCCAACTCCTAACTATTCCCAATCCCCAATCCCCAATCCCCAATCCCAAATTCCCAATTCCCAATTCCCAATTCCCAAATATTTATTATGCAAATTTCAGAAAATGACGAAAAGAAGATTGCTTCTTTAGAAAATATAAAAGGCTTTGATGAAAATAATCCTCCAGAACCAAAGCTAATTGATAGCTGCGTTCATTGCGGATTTTGTCTTTCTACTTGTCCGAGTTACAGGGTTATCGGCAAGGAAATGGATTCTCCACGGGGAAGAATTTATTTAATGGATGCGATTAATGAAGGGGAAATTCCTTTAAATAAAGCTACTGCTCAACATTTTGATAGTTGTTTGGGCTGTTTAGCTTGTGTAACTACCTGTCCTTCTGGGGTGGAATACGACAAGTTAATTAGCGCTACTCGTCACCAAGTGACACGAAATTACCCTCGCAGTTTACCAGATAAGTTATTTCGACAATTAATTTTTTCGCTGTTTCCTTATCCTCAAAGATTGCGCTTCTTATTAGTCCCATTATTGATTTATCAAAAGTTGGGATTACCAAAATTAATTCGTTCCACCGGTTTACTTGAAAAGATATCTCCCCGTTTAGCAGCAATGGAGTCTATTCTTCCAGAAGTTACTGCTAAATCTTTTCAGGATAACTATCCTACCGTGATTCCAGCCCAGGGCGAAAAACGTTACCGCGTGGGAGTAATATTAGGATGCGTGCAGCGATTATTTTTCTCCCCCGTAAATGAAGCTACCGTGCGAGTATTAACCGCAAATGGTTGTGAAGTCGTAATTCCCAAATCCCAAGGTTGCTGTGCTGCACTTCCCGAACACCAGGGACAAGCTGCACAAGCCCAAGCCCTAGCAAAACAGATGATTGATAGTTTTGCAGATATGAATGTCGATTATGTAATCATCAATGCAGCCGGTTGCGGTCATACTTTGAAAGAATACGGTCATATTTTAGGAAATGACCCGGAATATAAAGAAAAAGCAAAAGAATTTGCCAATAAAGTTAAAGATTCACAAGAATTTTTAGCAATGGTCGGTTTAACTGCGAAATTATCTCCTTTGACAAAGGAACCGCTGACAATGGTTTATCAAGATGCATGTCATTTATTACACGGACAAAAAATCAGCGTCCAACCTCGTCAACTGCTGCGTCAAATTCCCAATATTAAATTACGCGAACCTTTAGATGCAGCATTATGTTGCGGTAGTGCAGGGGTTTACAACATGCTCCAACCGGAAGTAGCAGAAGAATTAGGAGAACAAAAAGCCAGGAATTTGTCAAATACAGGTGCTTCGATGATTGCTTCCCCAAATCCAGGATGTAGTTTGCAAATTAGCAAGCATTTGGAAAAGCAGGGTAAGGAAATTAAAGTTATGCATCCGATGGAATTGTTGGATTTTGCGATAAGGGGAGTGAAGTTGGGGTAATATCCTACCTCGTTGAAGTCCTCACTCTTCAAGGGTGGGGCTACAAGAACAAAGCCCACCTGCGTGGGCTGGTTTTTGGAAATTTTGCAATTTTTATTTGATGGTGTAGAAAATTATGAATCGTAGGTTAAGTATTAGTTTGTTTTGCTAACGGAATAATCTTAGCCTGCGAAGGCAGGCTTTGTTTGTATAGCCCCAGATTTCAATCTGAGGGCTTATTCTATTATCAAACCAAGTTAAGGATGATGCAGTGGTTTCATGTCCCCGTGCAGCCATCATTAAGGATAAAATATCTTCGCGAGATTCATCTAAGTTATCTCTGCGTTCCTGAATTTCGGCGTATAACAAATCATCTAGCCGTTTTTGTTGCCGTAAAAAGCTAACCCAGGGACAATACCACAAGTCTATTAAAACTCACACCTTGCACTATTCTCAACAATCGCCTTGGAATAATTCCCCGCAGTTGCTACAACCAACGGTCGTTCCGTTGCAGCAACTGCGGGGGTTTGCAACTCCAAGCGGTTGTGATAGAAAACTGTTTATGTCATAAAAGCAAAATCACTTTCACCAAGATGTCCATCAACTCCTAATAAAATAGCAACATCTTGATTCAAAATATTTATCACCGTATTCCCATCTTCAACCTTAAAGGAAACATCTTCAAAACCACCAATACCAGCAATCCCAATTACATCAATTCCACCTTCAAAGTCAGTAATCGTATTTACTTCTTCGGGTAACTCAGCATTCGCAATCCAAAATTGGTCTTTACCTAAACCACCGCTAATTGTATTTCCACCTTTCTCGATAATAAAAAACGCATCATTACCTTTACCACCAATCAATCTATCGTTACCACCAGCAAAAAAGGTATCATCTCCATCACCACCATTTAAACGATTTCCTCCCCTACCGGTAGAAGCATCCAAAATATCATTACCTTTACCACCGTTAACTCTATCGTTCTTACCCGCAAATAATTCATCATCACCGCTACCACCAAATACCCGATTACCACCGGAAATACTTTGAGTAGTATCGACTAAATCGTTACCCTGACCTGCAAATACAACATCTTTATTTCCATCAAAATCTGGAATTAATTGCGTTTCTAAAATATCATCACCATCATCACCAACAATCAAAACCTCGGTGAGATATTCAAACTTTTCTCCTGGTAAAGCTGGTGTATTCGATGGGGAAACTCGAACCGGATTTTGCTGTTCGTAAGCGTAAGCTAATCCTATTAATGTAGGTTCGGTAAATTCTTGACCAAACAAAGACATTCCCACGGGTAAACCTTGTTCTGTATATCCCACGGGTAAAGTTAAGTCGGGAAAACCAGTTAAATTTCCTAAATAATTTGCTCGATAGGGGTCTCCACCGATATTATCTAAATTAGCTTCATAGGTGGGGTCTTCTATTTCATTCCCTTCGGAGTCGGTAATCGGTGTTGCTGGGGTAGCAATGGTTGGATAAACTATTGCATCTAATTTATTGTCAGCGAAAATATTATTTAATTCTGACTGCAATTGGGGAATACCTTGATTAATCGCTGCTTGATATTCAGGATTATCCAAACCACCAAATTCTAAAGAATCTTCGTATACAGCAATTCGATTGGGATTAACCGGAGTTTCCGAATTAACTAATTCCGGGTCTTTACTAGCAGCAATCAATTCTGATAAATTTTTGGGATATTCCTCATCAAGAGTACCCAAGTATTCTTCAATCTGCGGATTAAATTCAGCTTGAACCACAGTATTTAATAAAGTACCGTAATTAGAAGCTTCTACAACAGAATCCGGAAATTCCAACTCAATAACAGTCGCTCCAGCAGCTTTCATATTTTCAATAGCTGCTTCCACCAACTTATCAACTTCTTCGTTTCCACCGAAATAATCCCGAGCTACACCAATTCTTGCTCCTTTTAAAGCATTTTTATCCAAAAATTGCGTGTAATCATCAAAACTTTTACCCTGACTCGCTGACGTTGCTGGGTCATTTGGGTCAACACCAGCCATTACTCCCAGAGTAATAGCTGCATCTTCAACGCTCAAAGCCATCGGGCCAGCATAATCTACCGTTAATGCTAGAGGAACTATACCATCAGCACTCACCAATCCCCGCGTTGGTTTGATTCCCACCAACCCAGTAACAGCAGAAGGACCTCGAACCGAACCTGCTGTATCCGTTCCAGTTCCCAACGTCGCAAAATTTGCAGCAATAGCAGCACCAGTTCCGCTACTCGAACCGCTAGCATCGCGATTGAGATTATAAGGATTGAGCGTCAAACCACCTTTGGAACTGTAACCGAGTCTTCCTGAAGAAAGAGCAAATTCGCTCATATTGGTTTTACCCAAGATAATTGCTCCAGAATCCCGAAATTCTGAAGTAGTAAAAGCATCATCGGGAGGAATCGAACCATCTAAAACATCGGAACCCGCTGTGGTGGGTAAATCAAAGGTGTCGTAATTATCTTTTAAAAGTACCGGAATTCCATACAAAGCTCCATCAGCACCTTGATTTCTCAACTTTGCATCTAGCTCCTTAGCTTTATCCAAAGCATCGGGATTCACAGTTAGGACAGCAGAAATCGCGGGTCCTTGGTCGTCATAAGCTGCAATTCTATTTAAGTAAAGTTGAGTTAATTCCTCAATACTCAAAGCACCGAAACTATATGCTTTTTGAATATCATCTACAGTTGCTTCTTGTAAATTAAAGGTAGATGCTGCTGAAAGATTGAAGGTAGAAGCCATATTCCTAATTTTGTAATTTTCAGGGTTTGATATTTATCTGTAAAATTTTTCCAATGATGCAAGAAAAATTACGTACAGCAAATTAATACGGTTATACAATTGAACTCTAGATAGTAATAGTCAGTTAATTAGGGTCAACTCAAATATATAAAAAATATTATCTAGCAAGGAATTTAAGCGAAATAAGCCCTTGCAATTGCAAATGCATCCTACAACTAATTTACACTGAAAAGGGCATTTTGTATAAGTAAAATTTCTTACAGATTTTCTTGGTAAATAACTAAATTTTAGTCAAATTTTAATTTATTTTGAGATAGAATTTTCATTGATTGTTTAAAACCAATCCCTTGAGCAATTTGTTCTAAGTCAACATAAATGTTTCATCCAATCTATTTTGGAATTAATTTAAAATTGAAGTTATTGAACCATTACCAGCATTAAATTCAGAAGATAAAATTTGGGCTGATACTTTG
>CAKZYM010000071.1 GCA_937884685.1 uncultured Calothrix sp. | reverse complement strand
ATTCCGGAAGATTGTCATGTTCCCTTTATTCCCTCTGGAGAAAGCTTAGAATTTTATTTTTATAATCCCATCTTTTTTTGGTCTCCAAGAAAAGAAATCGGATTTAGAGGTTATTCAAATTATGGAGGTATTTGGCTTTTCTATGCATTTCAGACAGGTGCATACAATATCAGGATGAGGTATAAAAAAACTCGTCCCGTAAAAGAAGTAAAACTAGGTTTTGAATCATTAAAAAAATACGACGGTTTCTGGGTTGGTGAAGTTTTTACCCCTTGGAAGAAACTATATTTAAGATAATTTTTTAATTGTTTTTTACCATTATAGAAATCAAATCTGAAATAGCAAATCTATAAAAACAAAATTTTCTAGCTATAATTGCTTATCACAAATTGCTGATTGCAAAAATGTCATCAACTAGATTCTTTATGCTATTTCACCCCACAAATCTACCCTACTGGATATTCCTGGGTATGGGAGTTCTGCTGTTTATATTCATAATTATCTCCGGTGGTGGAGATGATGACGTTGATATTGATACGGATGTTGACACCGACGCTGATTTTGATTTTAACGGTCTTTTCTTGGGATGGATAGGGATTGGTAAAGCACCTTTAATTCTTCTACTCGCTACCGATTTGAGCTTATGGGGCTTGTTTGGCTGGATGTTAAATGTCTGGTTGGAAGGAATCCTTAATCAAGTCCCTAGTGGTGCTTGGAATTTTATTGTGTTAATTTTGTCGATGTTTCTCAGTTTATTTACAGGGGGACTGATTGCGCGACCGGTTGGAAGAGTTTTTGCTGAATTTGGCGAAGATACCAGCAGCGACCGCTTGATTGGTCGTAATGGTACGGTTAGTTCTGCCACTATTCCTGTAGAAAAACAAGGCAGAATCGGTCAAGTTGATGTCATTGATAAATCTGGGAATTTGGTGACTATTAATGCAACTGTCCCAGAATGGGCTACAGTTATTCCCCGTCATGGTGAAACGGTGATTGTGATTGATAGGACTGTAGATGTTTATCTTGCAATTGCTTCTAACAGTCCAGATAAAAATCATTGGCTCAGGGTTACAAATAAAAAATAACAATTGAAGAATATGCTATTTTGGTTAAATTTTATTGCATCATTACCGTTAACTCCTACAAATACAGCAGTAGCACAGTTATCTAATATCAACGAACATGCATCTACACCAGCGAATTTAATTGCAGAAAAACCGCTAACACCTGTTTATTCTCAATTATCTACTCAACCTGTTCTTGCTCAAATAGGTGGGGGTTTAGTTTTTCCTGGGATAATTGGAAGTTTAGTTGTACTTTTATTGCTTAGCGTTTTTGCCTATACGCGAGTTTATGTAATTACTCCCACTAACGAAGCATTTGTCAGAACTGGTGGTATTTTCGTCAAAAAGAAAACTGTATTTCTCAATGGTGGTTGTATTGTTATACCTGGATTCCACGAGTTAACGCGGGTACCTTTACGAGAAATTTCTATCAATGTTGAGCGTACTGGTAAATTAGCAGTTCGCACTCAAGATTACCTCAGAGCCAACATGAGGGTAACTTTTTATGTTTGCATCAGTGCTAGTGAAGAGGATGTCAAAATAGCCGCTGCGAGAATTTCAAGACAGGGTAAAATCTCATCGGAAGATATTAAAGAGGCTTTGGAAACCCGTGCTGATGATGCGATTCGAGCCGCTGCGAAAAAGAAAACTTTAGCAGAAATAGATTCAGATAAGTTGGGTTTTGCAGAGGAAGTTCTTAATCTGACTCAACAGGATTTAAAGAAAGTCGGTTTGACTCTCAACAATATTGCAATTTCAGAAATCGAGGAGAGCGACACCTACGACACTAATAATTTCTTCGATGCTCAAGGTGTACGTTTGAGGACGGAAACTATCCAGCGTTCAATTCAGCAAAAGCGAGAAGTGGAATTAACAACTCAGGTTGCTATCGAGCAAAAAGAATTAGATGCTCAAAAGCTATCCCTACAGATTTCTCAAGAAAAAGAAACAGCTCAATTAGAACAAAAACTGCAGGTAGAAGCGCTGACAGCACAAAGAGAGCGGGAAATTCAGGAAGCTAAAGACAAGGAAGCTGCTGCTACTTTAAGAAGTAAAATTTTGCAGGATAAATCTGTAGAAGAAGAAGAAATCCGCAAAAAATTATCGATTCAACAAAGTCAAATTGAAGCCGATATTTCTTTAGAAGCGCGTAATAAACAACTGAAAATAGCCCAAACCGAGCAGAAACAAGAAGCCGAACTAGCCGAAATTACCCGACAACAAGCGGTACAATCCAATAAATTAGAAGCACAGGTACAGATAGCAGAATCCGAAAAAGTCGCTAAACTCGCACAGGAAGATTTAGCTATATCAATTGCGAATAAGAAAAAAGAGACTTTTTTAGCAGAAGCTGAGCAAGTCCAAGCCCAAGAAGCGGTAAAAACGGCTAGTGAAACCGAAAAAGCCGAACGAAACAAAAATCTATCTTCAATTGCAGCCGAACAACAAGCCCAAGAGCGAGATATTAGCGAGCGTAAAGTAATTGAAATAGAAGCTTTTCGCCGTCGTAAACAAGCAGAAATTGCTCAACAAGCAGCAGAATTAGAAGCAGATTCAATTCGTATTCTTGCACAAGCCGAACGCGATAAAGCTCTAGCTGAAGCTGAAGGTATTCAAGCTAGAATTTCCGCTGAAAACAGTATAAGTAATGCCAATTTGAGCGCTAAAATTGTTAGTACAATTTGGCCAGAACTATCAGAAAAACTGCCAGAAATAGTTAGTTCTCTCGCACCGCAACCGGGAGTTATAGGTAATACTAGAATTTATTCATTCCCTGGTGTAAATAGTAATGGAAAAGGCGTTGAAGATATCAATAAATTAATGTTATCGACTAGCGGTATTTCGGTAATTAATAGCTTACTAGAAGAAGGTAATTTAGGAAAAATAATATCTCAGATTAGTCAATTGGTACAGAAGAAAGATGAGATTAAATCTGATGAGATTAAACCTGATGCTATTATTCCGGAAGTTATAGATAATCCAATAGAATCAAGTTTTGATGATAGTGAGACTCAAATAGATTAATTGGGGATTGGGAGTAGAGAGCAATTTATCAATCATAATTGACATGGTGGATTATTCTCTCAGGAATTACTAAGGAAGAGAAAAATAATGTATATCAGACGGTAATCTTAGACAGAGAACGAACAAATTACATATTATATTATTTTCTTTTCCCTGTTCCCTACTCCCTACTATTTAAACCCCGTAATTTTTCTTGAAACAAGTATTATCTACAATGGTTCGCTTCCGAGACTCACCGTTAATAAGCTGCTTATGAGTTACTCTCAAATATGCTGATATCGGTTCTTTTCTACTAGTACTCCAAATGTCTTCAACTTGATAAACAGTATCACCATTATTAAAAGAATAAATCCAAGATTTATTTCCCACAGTACGCTTGCCATTAGATAGCAATATACTTCCCAATGGACTGCTTGCTTCGTAACGATATTTATCCTGACCTAATTCTCGAAGAGTAATGTTGTAGTAATCACAGCGATACTCAGTAAACCATGCCGCTTGAGCCGCACCTGCCCAGATATTTGCACTTAGCGTAAAGCCACCAATTACAAAAGATATTAAAAACTTTTTCATATACTTATAGTAATCAATACTAATTAAAAGCTCAGTATAGCTTTTTCTAAAAATGGCATTAAACAGAACTTATACGGAAAATATCTTCAAAAAATAAAAATAGCTTTAGGTCATGTTTTTGTTGAATAAATCTGTATTTTGAAGCACTGTAAATCAACTCTTAGCTATTGGCTGATAACATATATGGGATGATTGAGGCAATCGTAATGGTTTGGCAGCGTCCCGATGGTAGAAAGGCTGATGAACTTCGTCCAGTTATTTTTATAAAAGATTTTACGCGCTATGCTGCTGGTTCGGTTTTGGCAAAGTGCGGTGAAACTCAGGTGCTTTGTACTGTTAGCGTTAACGAAGGGGTTCCAAG
>CAKZYM010000070.1 GCA_937884685.1 uncultured Calothrix sp. | reverse complement strand
GAAATTGGATGCTGAATTGGGTCATCAAAAAATGCCTTTACTCGGAGGTAACGGCGTAATCCAGCCGCGCTGGCATCTTCACGGGTTGCTGCCAAAAAATCCTCTGGGAAGGTGTCACTGATCTTAAGCCAAGCCGTCAATAGAATTCCTTCGATATCGTCCGAAGTGGCTTGATCCATCAAGGATTCCAGCCCTTCTAAAATTTCAATAATGGGAATGAGTTGAGTGTCATCAACCATCGTCTTAGCTTTGTATAATGACAATAATTATTGTTATTATACTCTTGCATCTTAAATAGTTGAACAAGATTGATTGGGCGAGCTACCTTTAGACATAAAACTCTTACCATGACACTCAATGGACTTTCGGCGGGTAAATCGTTCAAAAATTTCGCTCATCCACATGCTGCAATCACCTAAAAGGGGAAGAGGGGGAAGAGTTAAGAATTAATAACTGTTCACTGTTCGCTGTAAAGAGGTAAAATAACAATAAAAGTCGTACCTTTTTCTTCCCCAGCACTTTCAGCTTTAATTGTACCGTTGTGCAATTTTACTAAATGACGCGCAATTGCTAATCCTAATCCCAGCCCTTTTTGCTTAGTTTCAATATCATTACCTTGACGAAAGCGTTCAAATATATTGGGTAATAGTTCGCTGGTAATTCCTTTTCCTGTGTCTGTAACTGTAATTTGAGCAATATTTTCTACTTGTTGTAAACAAACTTTGATATTCCCCGATTCAGGAGTAAAT
Source organism: uncultured Calothrix sp. (assembly GCA_937884685.1). Lineage (GTDB taxonomy): Bacteria > Cyanobacteriota > Cyanobacteriia > Cyanobacteriales > Nostocaceae > Rivularia. Next base: position 4,783 of record CAKZYM010000070.1, on the reverse strand, counting down.
TTAATTGCGTTACTCAATAAGTTTCCGAATACTTGCCCCAAGCGATTGGCATCTCCCATTGTGCTATTAATAGTAGAATCAAGCTCGGATTCTAATTGAATATTTTTAGCAATTGCCATAGGATATGCTGATTCAATTGCTTCCTTAAGTATAGATTGCAAATTTACCGGACTAATTTTGAGTTCAATCGTACCCTGGGCAATTCTTGATATATCTAGCAAATCTTGAATCAAAATATCCTGTGTTTTTGCACTACGCTTGATAATTTCTATCGCTTGATTTCTCGTCTCCAAATCATCTATATTTCTACGTAATATTTCTAACCATCCCAACACTGCATTTAATGGCGATCGCAAATCGTGGGATACCATGGCGACAAATTCATCTTTAGCCAAATTAGCTGCCTCGGCTTGTTTTCGGGCTTCTCGTTCGCTGACAAATAACTGAGAGCGTTCTTTCTCTATCTGCTTACGCTCTGTAATATCCAACACAAAAGAAACCCCTGTATTTGTAGAATTTTCTAATAAAGAACCACCTAAAACAATCGGAACTCTAGAACCATCTTTGCGAAAATACTCCTTTTCTACAGGATTGCAAACACGATTCCTTCTAATTTGCTCAATCACTTGTCTGTCAACATCTTCCCATTCTGGAGGTGTTAACTCATCCCAATGGATTAATCCTGCTTGCAAATCTTCACGACTATAGCCAATTATTTCTAAGAAGCGGGTATTAGCATCAACTATTTCACCGTCGCTTTCCCAAAACATTACTCCCAACATATTAGACTCAAAAATATGCCGGAAATGAGCTTCACTTTTCTTTAATGCTGATTCTGACTGCTTTTGGGTAGTTATTTCCCTAACAACTCCCAATAGCTGACGAGGTTTACCATTATTTAATCTACTAAATACCGTATCGCGACTGCTAAACCAGTGGTACTCTCCTTTTTTGTCGCGCATTCGGTATTCAAATGATAATATTTCTCCATCATTAGCAGATTCAAATTTTTCATGATGCTCTTTTAAACCCTGTAAATCGTCTGGATGAATGAGGTTTTCTAAAAAAGATTCTTTCATTTTTTTGACTGCAAGCGGTAAATAACCCAAAAGCCGCTTTATCTGACGATTAATATAAATATTGCGCTTCTCTTTTAAGTCGTATAAATATAATATATCTGGAGTTGTATCGGCAATTTGTTGAATTAAGTGCTGACTTTCTTGTAATATTTTTTCCGACTGCTTGCGTTTTGTAATATCTCTCCAAGTTGCCACTAACCCATCTTCTAGCTTAGATATCCTAATATCAAAAGCTTGACTCACTATTCTTTCGCTATTCTCGTATGAAAAACATAAAACTTCTGTAGAGACCGGTATTCCCGTTTCTACAACCTGACAATATTGTTCAAATAATTCTTTTTCTTGGAGAGTAATTTGCTTTTTTAAGCCAATTAAACTATTCTCATTCGCCGCAGCATTCAAATACTCGCCGTGAAATCCTATAATCTTTCCGCTATTATCTCGAATACAAATATATATACCAAAACAGTCAAGCATGTTTTCTACAGAGGTAAAGAAACGCTGCTTGCTCGCTTCTAATTCCTGCTGTAAAACAGATTTTTCTATCACGTTTCTAACAACAAGACGTAGAGTTTCTGCAGTTGTATCTCCCTTGACTAAATAGTCTTCAACTCCGTACTTCATCGCCTGTACGGCTACTCTTTCGCTACCCTCTCCAGTCAGCATTACTACTGAAGGTTCACTGCCATTGCAGTCAGCTTTTAACTCTTGTAAAAACTCTAAACCATCCATATCGGGAAGCATGTAATCAAGTAAAAGAATATCTGGTTCAGCTTGCTTACAAGCTTCTAAACCATCTTCCCCGTATTCTTGCTCTATGAATATATAATTATATTTTTCGTCTTGGCTTAAATAACGACAGTAAGCTTGTCTATCTTCGAGGCAATCATCAACAATTAAAATTTTAAGCTTGTTCTGCATTATGTCTTACCCGGTTGTTTGCTGTCTTGCCTCAAAACAGAAAAATTTACCCCACTTTACAGTATTAGGAAATATTTACGTAGCACAAGCAATAGTTTATTGATTAATTGTTTATTTATTAATTAATTTAACTACCTTTTATAGTTTCGGCTTTACTTGAATATAGCTTTTTTAGCCAAAATTCACATATTTTAACGATTCAATTATTAAACATTCTTTTTATGGGCAGTATTTATATCCGAAGGTAGATGCAACAAAAAACACGCATAAAAATAACTCATAAAAATAGCTAGTAAAAATTATAATTATTGCTTTCTTCAGGAAGAACAACAACGCTAAGCCAATAATCAACAATAGACTGCATTACATCCTTAGATTTTTGCACGTTCATTGGTTTAAGGATATAGCTATTCACACCAAAGCGATAACAGGTTTCAATGTCATTTGGGTTAGATGAAGTAGTGAAAACTATAACTTGTATAGTTCTAAGTCTCTCGTCTTGCTTAATTTGTTCTAGAACTTCTATTCCATCAGTTCAGGGTAAATTTAAGTCTAATAAAATTATCGAGGGACGAGGTGCTTGTTGATAATCTTCGTAATCTCCTTGACGATAAAGGAAATCTAGAGCATCTTCACCATCGATACAGCGATAAATTGGATTAGATATCTGTGACTTTCTGACAAAGCGTCCGAAAGCTTCAAAATCTTCGTCGCTATCCTCAACTACTAATAAAGGTAAATATGATTTTTCTACTATTTGTTGCATGATTCCGAATCAAGTTGCAAAGTAAAATAGAAAGTGCTGCCTTCTTTAAAAGTTGACTCTACCCAAATAGTTCCATTGTGACGCTCAACAATTTTTTTAACAATTGTTAAGCCAGCCCCAGTACCACCTCCGTATCTATTGGGAGCATGTAACCTTTTAAAAATGCGGAAAACAGTTTCCAAATGTTTGGGTCGGATTCCAATACCGTTATCTTTAACATAAAAGATAATAGGTGGTTGCGAATCGCTACGATGGTTATATAGTAATTGATATTCTTCGACATTAGTAATTGGGTCTATGAAACCAATTTCTACCCATTTTTCAGTTTTATCATTATACTTTAACGCATTACTAATTAAATTACTGAATAATTCACTAATTTGGGTTGTATCGCAATAGATTATAGGTAATGTTCTGGGAATGCGAATATCAACATCTTTGTTTTGACTAATTCTAATAACATCTGCGGCATTATTAACAATCTCGTTTAAATTAGTCTTATTGAGCAGAAGTTCGATTCTTCCTAAACGGGAATAATGCAGCAAGGAATCAATTAAATTTTCCATCCGCTTAGTTAACCGCATTAATGTTTCTAATTTAGAAATTCCATCGTTATCTAAAATCTCTCCATAATCTTCCATTAAAAAGCTAGAATAATTATGAATTCCGCGCAATGGTTCTTTCAAATCATGAGATGCGATATAAGCGAAAGAATCTAAATCATCATTGCTGCGTTCCAATTCCAGATTAACTTTTGCTAATTCATCTGCTTTTCGCAACAAAATACCAACAATCGAACTTCGTAACTCTAATGTTGCTTCAATTTCACATTTCTTCCAAGCTAACGACTTATTTCTTACAGTTTCTTGCCATAATTTAAAAGATTGTCTCGGAGATATATTTACGGTTCCATCTTCTAACACTTCTACAGGTTTGTGAGGATTTCCTCCCCAGTTAACCGTTTGTATAACTTCTGGACGAAACCATAATATGTAAGTCTTTTGAACTTTAGAAATAAAGATAGCAATTAAACCACTACCAACATCAGTAAACCTTTCTGCTTCTGGATAAACGCTAGCTAGGGAATCGGTATGATAAATAATTTCCTTTCCTATTTGAGTTTCTACCCAAGAAACTAATTCGCTGATTTGTAACTCTGTGGGAATTGTACCTTCTGTAATTAAGCTACCATTATTACAAATTGCAACACCAGAAGCACTCACCAAATCCAGTAAATCGGATGGATTTTTAGTTAAACCATCAATCAAATCTTCAGCTTGAGTAATTGAATCGATGAACCGAGACTGAATAGATTTCAGCTTCATCTTATAATCTAAGTCTTCATTTTCTTCCTTAGCTGCTAATTCAAAAGACATTATTTGTCCCAAGAACTCACATACCGTGCGAATCTCGTAAGATACTGCTTTTTCCGAATCGTAATGATGACAAGCAATCAAACCCCATAATTTCTTATCTTTCAACAAAGAAACCGACATCGAAGCATTAACACCCATATTTTTTAAATATTCGATGTGTAATGATGAAACGCTGCGTAAACCCGACAAACTCATATCTAAAGGTTCATTCGTCTGGGGATTTAACCGAGGAATCAAATTAGCTTGTTGATAATTTACATCTTTAATCAAACGTAGTAAATTCAGTTGATAAAGCCTTTTAGCTTGCTGAGGAATATCAGTAGCAGGATACCGCAAACCCAAAAACTTCTCTAAATCCTCTCGGGAAGATTCAGCGATAACCATACCCGCTCCATCATCATCAAAGCGGTAAATCATTACCCTATCAAAGCCAGTTATCTTTCTAATTTCTTGAACAATTACATTACAAAGCTGCGAGAGCGTCGAACTCTTTTGTATCTTACTTAAAGGACTTTTAACTAAATGATAAAAATCAAAAAATTTTGCGTCATCTTGTGTAGATAGTGTCGGTTCCAACTCCAAAATCACTGCACCAACGCTGCGATGAACTACACCATCAAATATTAATCTTTCCTCACCAA
>CAKZYM010000069.1 GCA_937884685.1 uncultured Calothrix sp. | reverse complement strand
GATATCGGGTATTGGGTAGTGGGTAATGGGTAATGGGTAATGGGTAATAGGTAATGTGTATATTTGTAGTGCGACTATCTTGGTCGCTAGAAGCTAAAGCCTTGATGGCTAGAAACTAAAATAATTGTGCTAAAAACCAAAATCTTAGGAGTTAAAAACTAAAATAATTTTGCTACCTATATTAATATCATCATCCCATCCCCTATGCCCTATGCCCTATGCCCAAATCTTAACTTTCTTCCATATTTGTCGAATTAACTGTTAATTTTTAGTTGTTGGGTTTGTCTTTTTAAGAACTACTAACAGCTTATATTTAAGATGCTACCTATTTTAAAAACAATTCAAGACACGATTACCAATTGGTGGTCGGATTTTAATCTTCAAACGAGGCTGTTAGCGGCTGTCACCTTGGTTGTATCTCTGGTGATGAGCGGTTTGACGTTTTGGGCTGTAAATACTATTCAGCAGGATGCTCGTTTAAATGATACTCGTTTCGGGCGGGATTTAGGTTTACTATTAGCTGCTAATGTTTCGCCGTTTTTGGCTGAGGAAAATTACACTGAGATAGCACAATTTTCCCAACGTTTTTATAGCAGTACTTCTAGCGTCCGCTACATGCTCTATGCAGACGAAGCTGGAAATATATTTTTTGGTATTCCTTTTTGGGAACCGGAAGTCGGAAATTCGCTGAGTATTAAACGCAGGGTTGAGCTTCCAGAAGATTATGCTGCTGATGTGGAAAAGCCAATGGTACGACACCATCATTCACCAGATGGGGAAGTTACCGAAGTGTTTGTACCTTTGAAAGCCAATGGCAAGTATATAGGAGTGTTAGCGGTTGGGATTAATCCCAATCAAACCTCTGTTATTTCTACTAATTTCACTCGGGATGTGACAATTGCGGTGTTTATCTCGATTTGGGTAATGGTGATTTTAGGAGGAGTAATTAATGCTTTGACTATTACCAAGCCAATAAAAGAATTATTAGTTGGTGTCAAACAAATTGCAGCGGGGAATTTTAAACAGCGAATCGAGCTAGAGTTTTCCGGAGAACTCAACGAATTAATATCTAGCTTTAACGAAATGGCAGAACGTTTGGAGCGTTATGAAGAACAAAATATTGAAGAATTAACTGCTGAAAAAGCGAAATTAGAAACTTTGGTTTCGACTATAGCCGATGGTGCGATTTTGATTAACAATCAAATGCAGACCATATTAGTTAATCCTACAGCAAAATCGATTTTCGGTTGGGAAGAAGCCGAAGTTGTTGGTAATAGCGTCTTGGACTATTTACCTTCAGAAATGCAGTTAGAAATTAACCGCTATCTAGATAAAATGACTGCGGGAGATTTAGAACGTGCTGAATTTCGGATTACGGTAAATGAACCGATTAAAAGAACTATACGTATCTTGTTAACTACAGTTATTAATCAGCAGCGAGAGAGCATTAAAGGAATTGCGATTACTATTCAGGATATTACTCGCGAAGTAGAATTAAACGAAGCAAAAAGCCAATTTATTAGTAACGTTTCTCACGAATTACGAACCCCTTTATTTAATATAAAATCTTTTATTGAAACCCTACACGAATTTGGCGAAGATTTAGATGTAGAACAGCGACAAGAGTTTTTATTAACAGTTAATAATGAAACAGATAGACTTGCTCGTTTAGTAAATGACGTACTAGATTTATCAAGATTAGAATCCGGACGCAGTTATAATATGGATGGAGTTGATTTGAGTCAAGCCATCGAACAAACTCTCCGTACCTATCAGTTAAATGCTAGAGATAAAGGTATTGAATTAATTCAAGATATTGGTGCTAATTTACCTTTAGTCAGAGGACATTACGACCTATTATTACAAGTATTGGGTAACTTAATTGGTAAAGCACTTAAGTTTAGTAGAACCGATGGAAAAGTAGCGCTTCGTGCTTATAAACTTAATCAGCCAAATATTTCCAAACCTCGGGTACGTGTAGAAATTGGAGATACAGGAATTGGTATTCCTCAAGAAGACCAAGCAGCAATTTTCGACCGCTTTTTCCGCGTTGAAAATCGCGTTCATACCCTTGAAGGAACTGGTTTAGGATTATCAATTGTGAGAAACATTTTAGAAGATAAACATCACACAAGAGTATTTTTAATAAGTGAAGTTGGTACCGGAACTACATTTTGGTTTGATTTAGAAATATTTGAAGAAACGGCTGACAGCGAGCAGTTAACAGTTATCAGTGAGCAGTGAACAGTGAACAATTATCAGTTATCAGTGAACAGTGAGCATTGAGCAGTTAAAAATTATGAAAAAGTAGCATGTTCTTATTTTTTTTACCCGTCTGGGACTGTAAGTCCCAGCCTAATAGCTCAAGTCCTATAAATAGGACTCAGAAAATTTATCAAGATTAGTTGTCTTTCTTATTTATTCTGGTAAATTATTCCCTATTTTCTCTTCCCTAGTCATATTTATATGACTTTAGCTATTAGACCGGGGTTTTCAACCCTGGTTGGTTGGGTAAATTAAAAAACAAATCATATTTAACGGAATAAAATACTATAAGCAAATTAACTATTAACTGTTAACTGATAACTGCTCACTGTTAACTGATAACTGATTCAACCGTTGCGACTATAGATTGAGAAAGTGCTGGTAAATCATAACCACCTTCTAAACCGAATAATATTTTCCTGGTTACTTTTAAACAATATTTAGTAAATAAACCGTAGTCTTGGGGTTGTAAATTTATCATTGCTAACGGGTCGTCAGCATTTGCATCGTAACCAGCGCTAATTATTAATAAATCTGGCTGAAAATTTGATAAAAATGGTAATACTTCTTTCTCGAAAGCTGGTTGATAAATACTGATATCGCTATCGGGAGGAATAGGTAGATTCAATACATTATTGTTAATACCCCGCTCTGAAGTTTTACCCGTTCCGGGATAACAGGGGTATTGATGCAGCGAACAGTAAGCAATATCGGGATTGTTTTCTACAATTGCTTGAGTACCGTTACCGTGATGTACGTCCCAATCAAGAATCGCAACCCGGTTAACTTCTGGTTTTCTCAAAGCTTGGAGCGCTGAAATTGCAGCATTAGAAAACAAACAGAATCCCATAGCATAATCGATTTCCGCATGATGTCCCGGAGGACGAGACAAAACAAAAGCTGGTTTCCCACTTTCCAGCACAATATCTACCCCATCCAACCAAGCATTCACCGCTAACAAAGCCACATCATAGCTTCTGGGAGAAACATAAGTATCCGTATCCAAAAAACCACCCCCATCATTCGCGATATCCCGAACCTTCCGAATGTAGCGGGGTGAGTGAATTTCCTCAATTACAGCAAGAGGTGACTTTTCCTCAATCGAAGTTGGCGATCGCCATTCAATTTGTTGAGAAAAAGCAGCTTCCTTCAAAGCAGAAACAACAGCACTTAAACGCTCCGGTTTTTCAGGATGTTCTCTTCCAGTAAGGTGTTCGAGAAATTCGTCCGAGTAGATTATGGGAAACATTAGAATGTGTGGGGAGATGGTAAGCCATTGCGTTGCTGAGGTTCCCTCCGTTGTAGCAAATGGTGCAACCCGAAGGGGGAGATAGGGAAGGAGAAAATAATTATTATAAACTCTTAACCCCTAGTTCCTAACTCCTAACTGTACATCCCTCCGGGACACGAAGACCGCTAACACTGATAACTGATAACTGTTCACTGTTCACTGTTCACTGTTCACTGTTTACCTATCGTCAAGCATTTCAGGTGATACAGCAGGATTACCTTTAAGTTCTTCTGGGGATTGATTAAGAATCGTGTTGTCAATTGGTGCGGGATGCTTAATTCTATCAAGCAATTCCGGACTTAATTCGGGTGCTTTTTCTTGATAATTATTTTTTTCAGCTTGGTTTTTAGCTTTATCTTCGCTCATATTTCTAACTTTTTCCTATGTAACGCACGTTTATCAGCTTAGGAGATGCTTTTGTGAGAACACACTATCTTAAGAAGGAATTGCTTTTCACCCATAGATGGTAATACTTGTTATAAAGTAAACCTTTAACCTCTAACCTATTCCCCATGTCTAATTCAATAAAAATCACGGTTAAACTATTTGCAGCTTATCAAGAAGCTTATAACAAGCCAGAAATAATCTTAGAATTTCCCGAAAATACGCCAGTATCGCAAGTAAGAGAACATTTAATCCAGCAAAATCCCGAACTCGAAAAATGGCGAGATGTAACCAGATTTGGGGTAAATTTTAATTTTGTCGAACCAAATACTCCTCTAAGTGATGGGGATGAAGTTGTATTGATTCCACCTGTAAGCGGTGGGTAAAGTTAATTCGTCAAAATCTTCTACAATAAAACTGAAAATAAAATTCTGCTTTTAATCATTAAATTATCATGGCAGGAACACATATCCGCTTCGACTGGGCTATCAAAAAACTATTACGAGATAAAGCTAATTATGTAGTATTAGAAGGCTTTATCAGCGAGTTATTAAAAGAAGATATCAAAATAGAATCGATTTTAGAAAGCGAAAGCAATCGACTGACGGAAGAGAATAAATTAAATCGAGTTGATATTTTAGCTAAAAATACCAAAGATGAATTACTTTTAATTGAGGTGCAAAACAGCCCTGAAAATGATTACTTTCACCGGATGCTTTATGGTGTATCGACATTAATTAGCGAATATCTTGGGAAAGGGGAAGCTTACGGAAAGGTAAAGAAAGTTTATTCGATTAATATAGTTTATTTTTCTCTCGGACAAGGAAGAGATTATATTTATAAGGGAAAATTAGATTTTTATGGAATTCACATCAACGATAAATTAGAACCTTCGGAATTGCAAAAAGAAGTATTTAAAATAGAAGAAGTTTATGAAATATTCCCAGAATACTACGTTTTAAGGGTTAACAATTTTAATGACGTAGCGAAAGATAGTTTAGACGAATGGATATATTTCTTGAAAAATAGCGAAATCAAAGACGAATTTCAAGCCAGAGGATT
>CAKZYM010000068.1 GCA_937884685.1 uncultured Calothrix sp. | reverse complement strand
TTAGTTGAGAGATGAAATATGGAAAGAGAAAAAATAACTATTGAAGAATTACTCCAACGCTATGAGAAAGGAGAACGAGATTTTGCTGGAATGATTCTCGAACACACTAACAAGACTTTTCATAACGTTAATTTGAGTGGAATCAGTTTGGAAGGAGTTGAATTTCACAACTTTGGTTTTTACAGCTTACTTAAAGTCAACTTTAGCGGAGCAAATTTAAAAGGTATTGACTTAGGGGAGCAATTTCTTGAAGGAGTTAATTTTAGCGAAGCCAATTTAGAGAACGTTTGCTTTTATCAATCTGTTCTCCGTAACAGTAATTTATCTAGATGTAATTTGTCTGGAGCCGATTTTCGACAAGCGAGTCTGCAAGGAGCTAATCTAATTGCCGCTAATCTTACAGAAGCTAACATGGGAGGTATAGGGCTTGATGGAATTAAACTAACTAACGTGAATCTTACCAGAGCTATTAATTTTTGGGTTGATGGTGGTGCTATTTTCGATAACACTATAATGCCAGATGGAAGTATTCGGACTGACTAATAAAATTTATTGAATAAACAGCAATCAGAAAAATAAAATAAACCCTTACTTTAATAAATAAAGAAAAAAGCACATACATATCTCAATCGAATGATATCAAAAAAAATAACCAAAATTCTGACAACATTTTGATACAACTACTTAAACAACGTAAAATCGTCGATTAAATGACAATACTCGCATTATTAATGATGCTATTCTCAATTAACGAAAATTTTCTAATTTTTTATCACAATTAGCAGTCTCAAACCCAGGAAATTCGATTTTAAATTATTGAGCTTTGTTAAGCAAAAAACTTTTCATACAAAAATAAATTTATAAAAACCGTATATCAACGGTTGAAAAATAGACTTTAGTTCAATTTCCTTTATCAAGGTAAGATTCAAAAATCTATCCAATCAAAACCAATATCCGTTTAAATTCTTCCGAACCACATCAAAAACTCATCCGTTGCCAAACTCCATCCGTTGCCAATCTCCCCTCGCTCCAAAGCCGTAAAAAACAGCTTTGATATCAAAGCATTTTTCCAAAAATATTAAAGGTAATTTATTTAACTACAAAAACAAAAAAATCGTATTTCTTACTAGCTCTTAGAAAGCCAAAACATAAAAGCTGATTGTAAAAAATACATCTATTTACCCTGAGAAAACAGCAAGAAAAACCGTCTTGATAAACAAGCTCTACACTAAAAAATAAATATGAATCGTCATTAATGGTCAAATTATCAATTTTCCGTCCCACCACACTTAATAAAAACGGTATGAAATTTTTGATTTATCCAAATAAAAATCGTACTTATAACTAAATAGACGAGAAAAACATAAATGGTGTTTGTAAAAAGCGAGTCTATTAGTATGAGGTTACGGCAATATCGATATTTCCCTATGAGTGAATATCCAATAGTACTGCATTACTATAAAAAATGAAAATCAAATCAAAGTTAAATTAAAACTTTTACTAAAAACCTAAAAAATACGACGAAAGATAAATAAACCTTGAGCTACTTCAGGATAATTGTGGTATCGGGTTATTATCATATATTGTCAGCTTGCAATCTGCATCCTTCATCCATGACTGCATCTAAAAATTCCAGTACAACAATCACCGACCATCGCACGGTGGATATAACAAAGCTGAGTCAGATGTACCAGCATTATATTGAAACCAAGGAGAAACATCCCCATGCGGTACTTTTCTACAGGGTGGGTGATTTTTTTGAATGTTATTTTGAAGATGCTGTCACGCTAGCTCAAGAGTTAGAACTAGTTTTAACTAGTAAACAAGCTGGTGCTAATGTGGGAAGGGTAGCTATGAGTGGTGTTCCCCATCATTCTTGGGAGCGTCATGCTACTGGTTTAGTTGAGAAAGGTTATGCGGTAGTAATTTGCGACCAGGTGGAAGATGCTTCTCAGGTAACTGGTGGTCGTTTGGTAAAGAGGGAAATTACTAGAATTTTGACTCCCGGTACTCTTTTAGAAGATGGGATGTTAAAAGCGAGTCGAAATAATTATTTAGCTGCTGTGGTAATTGCGGGAGATAATTGGGGTTTGGCTTATGCTGATATTTCTACGGGAGAATTTTTAACTACTCAAACCAGTAATTTGGAGCATTTGACTCAAGAGTTGATGCGATTGCAGCCGAGTGAGGTGTTATTTCCTACCAATGCTCCGGATTTGGGTGCTTTACTTAGACCTGGTGAAAAGTCAAATAGTTTACCAGAATGTCTCCCTACTTCTTTCTGCTATGCATTGCGATCGCAAGTTCCGTTTTCGAGCGGTGAAGCGAGAAGCAGATTATTGCAAAAGTTTAAATTACGCTCTTTGGAAGGGGTTGGTTGCGACCATTTACCTTTAGCGGTTCGTGCTGCTGGTGGATTGTTGGAATATCTTGAGGAGACACAGAAAGAGAATAAGATTCCTTTACAACCTTTAAGAACCTATACTTTTACTGATTTTTTAGTTGTAGATTATTCAACTAGACGTAATCTGGAAATTACTCAGACGATTCGCGACGGTACTTATCACGGTTCTTTGTCTTGGGCTATGGATAGAACCACTACTGCTATGGGTGGTCGTGCTTTAAAAAGATGGTTGTTACAGCCGTTGTTGGATATCAAAGGAATTAAAGCGAGACAGGATACGATACAGGAATTAGCTGAAAATACAACTTTACGTCAAGATTTGCGGGGTTTATTAAAGCAAATTTATGATTTGGAAAGGTTATCGGGACGTTCTGGTTCTGGTACTGCGAATGCTAGGGATTTATTTGCTCTAGCAGATTCTTTATCAAAGTTACCGCAGTTGGGTAATTTAGTTAAGGATGCTCGTTCTCCTTTTTTAAAAGCTTTACAGAAAGTTCCTCCGAGCATGGAAGAATTGGCTAGTAAAATAAAGGCTCATATTGTGGAATCTCCTCCGATACAAATTAAGGAAGGTGGTTTGATTCGAGAGGGGATAAATCCTTTGTTGGATGAAAGAAAGGAATTGGTAGAGGAAGACCAGAAGTGGATTGCGAATCTAGAAATCGATGAAAGAGAAAGAACGGGAATCCCGAAATTAAAAGTTGGTTATAACAAGACTTTTGGTTATTATCTGAGCGTATCTCGTGCTTTAGCGGAGCAGGTACCGGATAATTACATTCGCAAACAGACTTTAACTAATGAAGAAAGGTATATAACTCCGGAGTTGAAGGAAAGGGAAGCAAGGATTCTGACAGCAAGAGATGATTTAAACAAGTTGGAATTTGATATCTTTTTAGCTTTGAGGGAAGAAGTTGGTTCTCAAGCTGAAATTATCAGAAATATTTCCCGTGCTGTTGCTGCTGCTGATGTATTGTGTGGTTTAGCAGAATTAGCGGTATTTCAAGGTTATTGTCGTCCCGAAATTGTTGAAGGAAGAGAAATTACAATCATCAATGGAAGACACCCAGTTGTAGAGCAATCTTTACCTGCTGGTTTCTTTGTTCCTAATTCAACTTATTTAGGAAGGGATAAAAATCAAAATAATCAACAGAGTCAAGCAAATCTTGATAATCAAAGTAATCAAATAAATCTAGATAGTCAAAAGAATCAAAGTAATCAACTTAATCTAGATATTCAAGCAAATCTTGGTAATCTAGATAATCAAGATAATGAGAATGATAATGATTCTCCTGATTTAATCATTCTTACCGGGCCAAACGCTAGTGGTAAAAGTTGTTATCTACGTCAGGTGGGATTAATTCAGCTGATGGCTCAGATAGGAAGCTTTATTCCAGCAACTTCAGCGACTCTAGGAATTTGCGACAGAATATTTACTCGTGTAGGTGCTGTAGATGATTTAGCGACCGGACAATCAACCTTCATGGTGGAAATGAATGAGACAGCAAATATTCTCAATCATGGAACTTCCAGGTCTTTAGTATTATTAGATGAAATTGGTAGAGGTACGGCAACTTTTGATGGTTTATCTATAGCATGGGCCGTGGGAGAATATATTGCAACGGAACTTTTAGCTAGAACAATTTTTGCAACTCACTACCACGAACTAAACGAATTAGCTTCTTTACTAGATAACGTTGCTAATTATCAGGTTACAGTCAAAGAAATGCCAGACCAAATTATATTTTTACATCAAGTTCAACCCGGTGGTGCTGATAAATCCTATGGAATTGAAGCAGGAAGATTAGCAGGTTTACCAGCAACTGTGATTAAACGAGCAAAGCAGGTGATGGGACAAATTGAACAGCACAGTAAAATTGCTATTGGTCTAAAATCTTTGGATTAGCAATTACAAATTTAGTAAATCGTAGTAAATCGTAGGTTGGGTTAGACGTAAAAAAGTATTTAATCAATAATAATTGAATTTAAATAGCGTCTAACCCAACATCAAGGTTTTGATTTTAAAAGCTTTGATTTTATTTGAATTTTTTATTTGATTAAATTTTTAAATATTGTAGGTTGGGTTAGACGTACATAGATATTTAATCAATAACAATTTAATCTGCTGAGCGTCTAACCCAACATCAGTGTTTTGATTTCGTATCAAGCATCTAAAATATCTAGAAAATTGTAATAGCTAAACACTTTTAAAAAATTCATTTTGAAACTTTCTTAGTTTGAATTATTCACCGATTATCTTATAAATTGTGCTGGGGCTTGATTTTTTTTACAATATAAAAATTCACTAGCAAATACTAATTTAAAAATAATCAGAATCTATCATCATAAACAAATTAATTAAAAGTATATTCCAGAATATAAAAAATATCTGTATGTCAAATAAATTATTTTTTTGATTAATTTTATTAAACAACTTCAGTAGTTTTTTAATTATTATTGATTATAAGAACAAAAAAATGGGAAAATAAGGTGAATCAGGGATGGCTTCAAGGTAACTGCTTTTACAATTATGTATATGTAGTAAGAAATCGAAATTGTTTTCAAAATGATATAGTAGATAACTAATACTAAATAAAACCACAATGCTATAATCCATCGTGTAATTAAACGAGCAACCATAATAGATAAGGCTAGTAAAACATCTTTAAAAAGCAAAAAGCAAAAAATATAATCCCCATAAATAAAAATTTAGGGAATTTACAACAGATACATTTTTTCGTCAACTATAGTTCTCTAATTAATAATATTAAGTTGACAATCAATTAATCCTGACAACAATCACAAACACCCCATATCGTCAACTCATATTTTTCTACAGTCAACCCTGGACGAAGACCAGTGAAATTAATTCCTTCAACCTGCTCCCAACCAATATCTTCGATTTTTCCACATTTATGACAACGAAAATGATGATGTGGTGCAATATTCGCATCGTAACGACAAACACCTTCATCCAGCAAAACTTCTCTCACTAAACCTACATCCCTCAAAGCTTGAAGAGAACTATATACTGTCGCTTGGGAAGAAGTCGGACTATCTTTATTCAAACTAACTAATATCTGCTCCGCTGTCGGATGGTCTTGACGATTCAATAAATTAGAATATACCGCAAACCGCTGGAGAGTGACTCGCAATCCCTTTGATTTCAATATCTCAACTATTTTATCTGCTTGCTTTTTCA
>CAKZYM010000067.1 GCA_937884685.1 uncultured Calothrix sp. | reverse complement strand
TAGGATAAAAATATAAAATGGCTAACTGGTTGGAGCATACTGTACAAGTAGAGGTAGACGCTCCTATAGAATTAGTATGGGGTATGTGGTCGGATTTAGAGCAAATGCCTCGCTGGATGAAATGGATTGATTCGGTCAAAGTTCTTGAAGACAATCCAGAATTATCTCTGTGGAAACTAGACACTGGTGGATTTAATTTTAGTTGGCGATCGCGAATTCTTAAAGTGGTTGAGCATCAAATAATCCAGTGGGAATCAGTTGATGGTTTGCCTAATAGAGGAGCAATAAGATTTTATGACCGTCAGAATAGTAGCATTGTCAAGTTGACCGTTGGTTATGCCATACCCGGTATTATTGGCAAACTAATGGATGATTTATTTTTAGGACGAGTTGTAGAATCAACCCTGCAAGAAAATTTAGAAAGGTTTAAGCAGTACGCTCAAACTGGAGTTAGTCCGCTAGAGTAAGCAGAGTTGAATTTTACTTAAGTTTTATTTCCTTAATTTGTTTGTATAGTACTAGCGACCAAGATGGTCGCACTACATACAATATTTTCAAACTAAGCATGTTGTACGTACAATCAGCACTATACACCAGTTTAAAAGCTGAAGTTTTGAGAAAAGACCTTATAAATCTTACCAAGCCAGGATTACTATCTTTACTTTAATGATTAATAGTTAACATCCTTAATCAATGACCTCTAACGTCTCTTTTATTTATTTATTTCCTATTTGCTACTGGCTACTCCCTAATCATCACCAAGTAGGGTCGCTAAATATATTAATTGTTAATTGTTCTTTACCTGCTGGTACAGAACTAATACAAGCGCGGATGATATCTCCGTCTTTGACTTCAACCGTACAAGCGTGACAAGACCCCATTAGACAACCCGTAGGAATCAGTACCCCTGCTCTATCTGCAACATCGAGTAAAGGTTCCCCAACTTCGGCATCGATTTTAACATCATCTGGTAAGAAGTGAACTTTAACACTCATTTTTTTTATTAGTTAGTAGTTATTATTAGTTAGTAGTTAGTTGATTATCCACACTCTATGGGCGAAAGTAGTTAATGGCTAGTCAAGAAGCTCTACTATAGAAGTTAAGATTGCCTTTAAGGATTAGTATTTATTTTACTTTAAGTCCCTCGACGCAAGCCAACGTAAAAGTAATAGTATTTATTAGACTGGTAATCCTTTTTCCGCTACTACCAACTAACCACTAACAACTAACAACTAACCACCTTCCTAAGATAACAAAACACTTAAATCCAAATAGCGCTCTACATTCACAGCCAAAGAATCTAATAATTTTTCTCGTTGCTCGCGGTAATTAGGAACACCAGTAGGTAGAGATTTTAGACCGCGCTGCTGACGTAAGCGATTTAACCAAGCACGTCTCCAAGGGCCGTTATCAAACATACCATGTAAATAAGTGCCCCATACAGATTGACAATCATCTACCAAACCCAAATTAGTATCGTCAAACAAAGGCTCGAAACCTTGTGAATTGGGACCTTGGGTTTCAATACGCGAACGTCCCTGATGAATTTCAAATCCATGAACTGGTAAACCAGCTTGAGGAAAATTAGAGGTTACTTGACGCTGTCGGGCAATTTTTTGTCCCGTAATTACACTTTTTACAGGTAATAATCCTAAACCTCCAAATCTTCCAGCTTGTCCTTCTATACCTTCTGGGTCGGCTATCATCTGACCTAAAATTTGAAACCCACCACAGATTCCTAATACCGTACCACCTGCTGCTGCATAATTTTGAATTTGCTCGGCCATTCCAGTTCTTTGCAGTAGCAATAAGTCAGGTATCGTTGTTTTAGTACCCGGAAGAATTACTGCATCGGGATGTCCCAAATCGTGCTTTGGGCTAATGTATTTCACTCCAACGCTGGGTTCTGATTCGAGGGGGTCAAAATCGGTAAAGTTGGCGATTCTTGGTAACTTAACTACCGAAATATTTAGTTCACCGTTAAATTTACGCGGTTTTCTTTCGAGTAAATCGAGTGAATCTTCAGCGGGGAATACCTGTTCCAAATAAGGAATAACTCCTACTACTGGAATACCGGTCTTTTCTTCCAACCATTTAATTCCCGGTTCCAATATCGAACGCTGTCCTCGGAATTTATTAATGACAATACCTTTTATTAAAGCTCTTTCTTCTGGTTCGAGTAACTCTAAGGTACCTACCACATGAGCAAATGCTCCACCACGCTCGATATCAACTACTAATAGAGTCATAGCATTTAAATGCTTTGCCACTCGCATGTTAGTCAAGTCACGGTGCTTGAGGTTGATTTCCGCAGGACTACCAGCACCTTCACAAACTAATAAGTCAAATTCTGTTCCTAAATTATGTAAAGATTCTTCAATAGCTCTCCATCCCAAGTCAAAATATTGCTCGTAGTAATCTGTAGCGCTGACTTTCCCTACAGCCTTTCCCTTAATGATTACTTGAGAGGTCATATCTCCTTGGGGTTTGAGTAGAACTGGGTTCATTTCAATCCAAGGAACTACTCCCGCAGCCCAAGCTTGTACTGCTTGTGCATAACCAATTTCTCCACCATTGGCTGTAACATAAGCATTGTTTGCCATATTTTGACCTTTAAAGGGAGCCACTCGCCATCCACGTCGTGATAATATACGACATATTGCAGCACATAAGAGTGATTTCCCTGCGTGGGATGTTGTCCCCACTACCATAATTGATTTCATAATTAGCTATTATCTTTTCTTTATCGGACTTATTGAGTTAAAGAGTGAAGCCAGGGAAAATGCAAATAGTCACAAGGTGGTTGATAGCACCGATGTCATTTGCGTATAATCCCGAGTCGTATCTTCCTGGAATTTATATTCCTACTTGTAAACACTTCATAAAGGGAGTGGAGGCTTCAGTACTTATTGTTCCCTTATTCTCCTCACTCCTAACTTTTATTCACCTAATTAATTCAAAATCAATTCAAAAAGGCAATCTAAATATACGCGTTAATACATTTAACAAGCGGTCGGTAATTGTTGGAGTAGCCCAAGTCTTGCTCTGAAAACTTTCTGTCAATTGACGACCTAAAGGAGTCAGACGAAAGCTATCTGTTATTCCTTGTCCGTCAACTTCCCTTCGTAGTAAGCCCACTTCAATCAACCAAACTAGAGCGTTATCTGCTGCCAATTCTGATAAAGTACGTTTTGTGTAGTTGTTTTTTACACCATCTGACCCAGATATTTCACTCATTGCTACGCGTTCGCTCAACATCCGTTCAAATAAGCCTAACTTGAAAGGAGAGCATCTTAACGCTCGGGAAGCCCGTTTTTGAGTGGAATTAGTATAGGTAAAACTTTTTTGAGTTTGTAAATCAGCAACAGGCATTTTGAATATATTAATGGTATTTTGCTAACGGTTTTCATCTTCTATATTAATCGTAATATTGTTTATCTTTTAAATAAAGTTGCTTTTTCCGGACAAGGTGGTAGTCCTTTTCATTAAAATTTATTAGTAAAGATTGGGAGAGGGGAGACGGGGAAGAGGAGAAACAAAATATTTTTATTTAAGATATAACCGTCCGAATTCATGAAAAATACCACTAGTTAAATAGTTGTAAACAGGGGATAAAAATCAATATCCCAACGAATATGCTACGTTCAAGTTTTCGATGTGTGATTATTGAGTAATCCTTGATAATACACAAGCAAGAGGCTTATTTTTATATTTTTTCGACAGCATATATAAAGTATCTTTCTTCTCCAACAATGCTATTTTGAAAGTTTTTTAACTTAGTTAATTTTAATTCATTGGTTTTGATATTCAGCGGATAACTTAGGATTAAAATATTTTCTACTGTACTATCCTGAATTTCAAGTTTGATTTTATAAAGTAGTTCTGATTGATTCTTAATAAATTTAGTTTGAGGATTATCAAAAAAACTGCCAAGTTTATCGTAGGCTAGATAGTATATTTTTACATTTGCGTAAGCAGAAATAGGTGAAACTATTGTATTTTTATCTGCGATAATAAAGCTTTCTTCTAGTCCTGATTGTTTGATGTAATTAGCGGCTGCTTTACTTTTAGAAAATGGATAAATTAAATCCATACTATAAGCATATATGCCTGAAATCATCTGAATTAATAAAATAATAGTAATAACTTTTTTCTGATTTTTTTTAAGGTAAGAAGCAACTTTATGAAAGCGTTTAGGAATATCATATGATTCTCGAAAACATCGACTAATCCATATAGATGCTAAAAATATGATAAATAAATTTCCGTGATGCCTTAAGGTTCCCTGAAATTTTAACCAGCTAAATATTAATACTCCTGAAGTCGCGGACAAATAAAATAATAAAGCAAGTGGTTTATCTATAAAAATCAGCGTTGAAAACAATATCAACAATAAAGATATAAATGAAGCAATAAATATTAGAAAATGATTACCATATATAATATTTTTACTCCAGAAATGGTATTCAAAAAAATTAGGTATTGGAATATAGCTATACCAAATCGCTCTAACAGCATATCCCAAGCGCCTCAACATGATTAATATAAAATCGAATATGGAAAAAACTGTTTCTTGCCCAATATTCTGCTGTATATCTTTCGTAGTATCTTGAACAGCGGCTGGAAATAGTTGGAAGATGGATAAGCCTATACCAATAAACAAGATAATTAAGCCTATAGTTAAATTTACCGCTAGTTTTTTATCTGGCTGGTACTTACCAGTTTTATATAGTCTAACGGTATCAATAATCAAAGTTATGCTTAAACACAAGCAAATAATTAAACCATAAATATTTGTATTAGCTAGAAATGCTAAACTTAAAAATTCCAGAATATAATTTCTATTTTTACAAGTAAATAAATAGCAAAATATAAAAACTAATAATAAGGCTAAATTATAGTTTCTACTAATAAGATTATATTCAAATAAAGAAAAATAACTAAATGTAAAAAGTGTTTTTTCTATAATATTGAAAGGTGATTTTTTCACAAATATATAGACAGAAGCAGTTGAGATGAGTATGTGAAAAAACTGCATGAAAAAAGGATTATGAGTAAATTTTGTAATCAAGAATAAACATAAATGCCATAACCCTGGATGTCCTTCATATTTCAAATTTTGATATAAATCAATTAGATTTAAAGAATCTCTAGCAAGTAACCATGCTTGAGTTTCATCGCGCCACATTTCGTGATTAAGAATGCCGATAAAGCTTAAAATAAAGAAAATTAAAATTAGACAGTTAGAATAAGTAAAATGTTTGGATAAAAAATTATTATTCTCAACCAGTTTATTTTGAGTTTTAACCATTGCTTATTCTTCCTGAATTAAAATATAATTAGATATTTAACTGTTTTAATTATCTTTAATGCTTAAGTGCATTAATTATAAGACTTACACAAATGGCACATTTTTATTGTCAGATTATGTGACAGTTTAAATATTTTTTATGCAACGCATCAATAGTACATTATCAAAATTGCGTAAGTCCTGAATTATTATTAATTGTGAATACGAATAATAACCATGATTTATTATTTTGAGCTAATTATTAGTTTGATAATTTCTTTCCCAGAAAAAACCAGCAACACCAGCGACTTGCG
>CAKZYM010000066.1 GCA_937884685.1 uncultured Calothrix sp. | reverse complement strand
CGAGTAATTCTCTTTCGTCGGGTGTGACCTTGGTGGGAATATCAATCAATATAGTAATCATATGGTCGCCCCTACTTACAGGATTTCCTAAACGCGGAACGCCTCGATTTTCCAACTTCATGACTGTATTAGGCTGAGTTCCAGGAGGAATAATCATTTCTACCGGACCGTCTACAGTATCTACTTCCAAACGGCACCCTAAAATTGCTTGAAGATAGCTAACCTTGATTTCAGAAAGTACGTTAATACCATCGCGCTGGAATTCTTCATCTTCGTTTACGAACAAGTAAACGTACAAATCTCCCGGCGCACCACCGCGCATTCCGGCATCTCCTTCATTAGAGATACGCAAACGGGTACCATTGTCAACCCCAGCCGGAATGGTAATTTTCAGTTTCTTGGTAACTTGATTTGCACCTTTGCCTTCACAAGCGTCGCATTTATCTTCAATAACCATTCCCGTACCGTTACAGGTAGGACAGGTTGAGACTTGTGTAAAGCTACCAAAAGGGGTTCGAGTTACGCGTCGAACCTGACCCGAACCGCTACAGGTTGAACAAGCCCGAGGACGAGTGCCCGGTTTTGCACCCGAACCGTTACAAACGTCGCAAGTTTCTAGGTGAGAGATACGAATTTCTTTTTCGCCACCAAATACCGCTTCACGAAAATCGAGTTTTAAGTCTAAGCGCAGGTCATCACCTCGAACGGGACCGCTACGTCGTCTTTGGGACTGACCTGCACCTCCAGCAAAACCACTAAAAATGCTATCAAATATATCGGCAAAACCGCCCATATCTCCGAAGTCCTGAAAGCCAGCAGCACCAGCACCAGATACTCCTTGTTCTCCAAAGCGGTCATAACGAGCGCGAGTTTCAGGTTCCGAAAGCACTTCATAAGCGCGGTTAATTTCCTTAAACCGCTCCTCGGCTCCCGGCTCTTTGTTCACGTCTGGGTGATACTTCCGGGCTAAGCGGCGGTAAGCACTTTTCAAGTCTTCTTTATCGGTGTCACGAGAGACACCCAGAATTTCATAATAGTCGCGAGCCATAAAGCAAAGGTAAAAGTTAAAATGTTGGAAACTAATATGCAGTTACACGTCAGGCAGAAGGCAAAAAGTTAAGTTTTATTATTAATAATTGATTTTACCCTTTACTCTCGATAAAAATCACTACTTTTGCACCAAGGTGCGGATGTGACTTAAATAAGGACGAGATTTATTGATTCGTTGATTTTCCCACTCTCTTACAATTGTGCTATGTAGATGTGCGAAAAGCGGACTATAATTTTAAGGGCTAGCCGCACATATTAGTGTGGAAAACCCCCCATCTGGTATTCTATATCATTGAAATTATTTTGACTTCTTCCCACTCTCAGGAAGAACGAGGCTTCTAGAACATTGTTAAGGATTGTCAGAAACTAGATTAAATTGTCTGTCTTGTTATTGGTATTTATTAATTCAAAACCTCTTCTACCAGGACAGAAGAGGTTTTATATAAAGGTTTCAAAGGTTTTAATCGTACTGTAGTCAGTCAAAAACCACTGTATTAATTACCAACAATTTAATCTATAGCTTCGTAATCAGCTTGGACTGTATTTTCTTCTTCAAAATCAAAGTTGAATTGTGGTGCAAAAGCTTCTTTTGATGCTTCACTATCTTCTGGAATGGAAGGAGTATCAGAATTCTTTGGATTATCGGGATTATCGGGTGTTTCAACTGTTTCTTCGTAACTTCCAGTATTGACGCGACTATATACCTCCGCACCAATAGCAAATACAGTTTGTTGAAACTCATCCAAACTTTGTTTAAATTCTGCTACCGATATTTCTTCATTAGCCATTGCTGCTTGCAATGTAGCTAATTTCTCATCAATAGAAGCTTTGAGTTGTTCGTCAATTAAATCCGCATTATCTGTTAAAGCCGATTCGTAACTGTGTAACAGAGTATTGGCTTGATTTGTTAATTCGATTAATTCCAAGCGTCTTCTATCTTCCTCAGCAAAGGTTTCGGCTTCTAGACGCATTTTTTCGACTTCGCTCTGGCTCAAGCCACCTGTATTGGTAATCCTAATAGTTTGCTCTCTACCAGTACCTTTATCTTGAGCGCTTACTTTTAAAATACCGTTAACATCAATTTCAAAAGATACTTCAATTTGCGGAACACCCCTCGGAGCCGGAGGAATTCCATTTAAGAGGAATTTACCCAAGCTTTTATTATCTCGCGCCATCGCTCTTTCACCTTGAAGAACGTGAATTTCCACCGAATTTTGTCCGTCAACTGCTGTGGAGAATACTTGGGATTTGCTGGTCGGAATTGTAGTGTTACGCTCCATAATTTTGGTGAATACTTCTCCTAAAGTCTCAAGCCCCAAAGATAAAGGAGTGACATCCAAAAGTAGCAAATTATCAACTTCCCCACCCAACACACCAGCTTGAATTGCTGCACCTAAAGCTACTGCTTCATCGGGATTAATCGAACGGTCGGGAGCTTTACCCCCAAAAAAGTTCATCAAAGCATTCTGAACTGCTGGAATACGAGTAGAACCACCTACCAGAATCATCTTGTCCATCATTTCTGGCTTCAGGTCTGCATCTTTGAGCGACTGAATCATTGGCTCGACAATAGCTTTGATCAAATCGCTGCTAAGTTCTTCAAATTTGGAACGGCTAAGTTCCATCTCTAAATGTTTCGGGCCAGTTTCATTAGCAGTAATAAACGGTAAATTAATTGAAGTAGTAGGCATGGTGGAAAGCTCAATCTTTGCCTTTTCAGCAGCTTCCCGCAAGCGTTGCAGCGCCATATTATCGGCAGAAAGGTCAATTTTTTCTTGTTTGTAAAAAAGCTCCATCATCCATTGGACGATACAGTTATCAAAATCGTCTCCGCCAAGATGGTTATTACCACAAGTTGCTTTTACTTCAAATACTCCATCCCCAAGCTGTAAGATAGAAACATCAAAAGTACCGCCTCCCAAGTCAAATACTAGAATTAACTGTTCCTCATCTTGCTTATCCAAGCCAAATGCTAAAGCCGCAGCAGTCGGTTCGTTGATGATTCGCAGTACTTCTAATCCAGCAATTGTTCCAGCATCCTTAGTAGCCTGTCTTTGAGCATCAGTAAAATACGCTGGAACTGTAATTACCGCTTGAGTCACATCTTCACCCAAGAAATTTTCCGCATCCTGCTTCAACTTCTGTAAAATCATTGCGGAGATTTCTTGAGGAGTATAGTTACGTCCTCTAATTTGGACATCAACAGTATCGTCTCTACCCTTGTCACAACTATATGGTACGCGAGCGCGTTCCTCTTGAGTATCATCCCAACGACGACCAATAAATCGTTTAATACTATATATAGTGTTTTCGGCATTAGTTACCGCTTGGCGCTTTGCCAGAGGACCGACTAAGCGTTCGCCTCCTTTGCCAAATCCAACAATAGATGGAGTTGTACGTCCACCTTCTGAATTAGCTATTACAAGGGGTTGCCCACCTTCCAAAACTGCGACACAACTGTTGGTAGTGCCCAGGTCGATCCCAATAACTTTTCCCATAACTATCGGTATTTTTATTGATTAACTCTATAAAGCTGCAATATCACAACAACGATAATGGTCGAACAGCTTCCTTAGATAAAACAACGTCTGTTTTTAGGAAACTGTTCATCCCACTGATGGAATAATTTCCCTATTTACAGAGAAATTTTTCTTCACAATCGTTGGTAATAAAAGCGCGGATGGCACTCAGCCGACAAATTGGGATGCGATGCTCGCCCGATTATTATTAACCGAAAGCAGTTGTTGAAAGGTGTCAGTGGTTACAGCTTAAGTACTGGCTTCCCCAGCCTCTGAGTTCTCAACCGAAGAATCCTCTTCCTTTTGAGCAGCCACCTTCACCATTGCATGACGTAACACGCGCTCGCCAAGAAAGTATCCGCGTACTAACTCTTCTAACACTGTTCCTTCCGGATATTCATCCGTAGGTTCGCGCATAACTGCTTCATGTTCGTTAGGGTCAAACTCTTGACCTTCAGGACGCATTGGCGAAACACCCAAGCGTTTGAGACAGTCTACTAGCTGCTTGTAAACACCTTGATAACTTTTGTGAATCGCCATTTCTCCATCATTTTGGGGTTTAATTTGCGCCCGCGCTCGTTCAAAATTATCAATTATTGGCAATAATTCTGTAATCGTGTTGCGCTTTACCTGTAGTTCTAAATCGTCTTTCTCCTTTAACGTGCGTTTGCGGTAATTCTCAAAATCTGCCGCAATTCGCATATATTGACTGCTACGCTCATCAATCTGGGCTTTCAAAGACTCTATCTCAGCTGAAGATGAAGCTGTATCTACTGGAGTGGTACTTTTACCATCTTCTGTATTAGCTGTAGCTGAATCTGCTACATTTGCTTCAACTGTGACTTGCTCGTTAACATCGCCGTTACTGTTGGTTTGTGGGGAGTCGCTGTTCATTGCTTAAATTAACCTCTGTTTGTTCGCCAAATACCACTGCTGTGTTATTTTCTTGTAATTGTTATCAGCCATTATTTTCCAGCCAACACCGGAATACTTTACAGGTGAGTTTTCACTACCATTAAAACAACAGCTTATAAATTAAATCACTATAAGGGAAATTCTCAGCGTATTTTGGCCACCGAAATATTCCACGGAAGTGGTATCTCAGTCATGATTATGACAAATGGTGAAGGTGTTTATCACTTTTGTTCGTAAGCTTAATTGTAGAAATTTCTTACCTTTTATTGGTCGGGTTTGCCCCACTTACCGAAAACGCAACTAAAAACCAGCTTTCAAAAACTTTCAAACTTAGCTAGATAATCTTCCAACAGGATAATTAAAAAAAATTAACTAATATTTGGTTGAAATGAAAATTCTGCACCCCAGCTTGGGAATACTCAAATAGTACGGTTTGTGCAGCATCCATCATCTCAATATATGACTTACTCGTCACAACAAAGGCGTAGTACCGCTCTGAGCGTTAAATCGGAGTTTTCGCCTTTCGGTAACAAACTTGTTCAATCTGGTTTTGTAGATAACAGCCAGATGAAGCAAGCACTTATAGAAAGTCGCAAATCGGGTAGACCTTTAATTGAGGTCATCGAATCGATTGCAGGACGACAGCTATCACCAGAGCTACTTCGCGAATATAAAAAGCAACAGCTATTTGAACTTAAAATTCTTTACGGTGTTGAAAGCTTAGACCCGGAAATTAACGAAGTCGGCACGACTTCAGTCGGGGGCTTGATTGAGACTCTTATCCCGGTGGATATTTGTCGTCGTCATCGCCTAATTCCATTATCAAAACATGAGGAAGAAAATCCACCTTATGTTTTGGTCGCGATGGTAGATCCAGATAATCTGGAAGCTTCTGACGATCTGAATCGGGTTTTACGTCCACAAGGCTTCAGTTTGCAAAGAATGGTAATCACTCAAGAAGATTATCAGCAGCTAATCAACCAATTTTTGGATGAAATGGCTGTTAAGCAAAAGCATATAGAAAAAGAACAATCGACCGATATCAATCAAGATTTAGAAAATCTGGATAATCTTGATTTAGAAGATGCTCCTGAAGAAGCAGAAGCTGACTTAGGTTC
>CAKZYM010000065.1 GCA_937884685.1 uncultured Calothrix sp. | reverse complement strand
AGATTTAGATGTTGAAGTAACTAGACAAGAATTTGAACAAGCCATCGCTCCTTTGCTAGAACGTGCTAGAGAGTGTGTACGTCAAGCTCTAAATGCCAAAAAAATTAGACCAAGTGCAATTGATAGAGTCTTGTTAGTGGGTGGTACTACTTATATTCCTGCTGTACGGCGACTTGCATCTGAAATATTCTGTAGAGAACCATTAGCTGATGTCAATCCGGATTTGGCTGTAGGAATTGGAGCATCTATTAGCGCTGCACTTTCTCAGGATTTGATTAGTGACGAATCCAGCATAATTTTGACCGATGTAGCTCCATTTGGTTTAGGTATTGATGTGATTAGTGAAATTGGTGGTCAAAAAATGCTAACCTATCAGCCTTTGATTTTACCGAATACTACAATTCCATATTCTGTCACAAAAAAATACAGCTTAATGCGTGCAGACCAAACAGAAGTTGAAATCAAGCTTTATCAAGACCACAAAGGTAATGCACGCTTACCCCAAGATGCTGTAGATACAGGAATAGTCGGTTCTATAACAGACATTCCTCCCGCATCTAATGGTATTCCTTATCCATTAGAAGTTGAATTTTCTTACGATACTAATGGTATCGCCACAGTTAAAGCCAGTATTCCTGCCATTGATAAGAGTGTAGAAATTTCTTATGGCAAATCAGCTTCGCGTATGGATGAAGGAGATAAGACTGAAGCTAAAGATAGGCTTCAAGAACTCTGGCGAAAAAATGAAAAAGCAAAAGGTTATGAAGCAATTGTAGATAAAGCAGAAAGATTTATGGCTGATATTTCTGCTGAAGAAAGAGCTTCCTTATCTGAAGCACTCAGAGAACTTAAAGAAGCACTAACAAATGATGATGCTTCAAAAATAGAAACAGCTGGAGAACGCCTAGTAGACTTGATGTTTGACCTAGAAAATAGGGAGTGATAAAAAATGGCTAATGAATTTTATCAGGTACTAGAATTATCACCCCAAGCTACACAAGAAGAAATCAAACGCAGTTATTTTAGTCTGGTTCGCAAATATCCACCAGAAAAAGACCCAGAGCGTTTTAAATCTATTCGTGAAGCATACGAAACTCTTAGCGATGCAAAAGCTAGGGAAAATTACGACTCTCTACAACAAAATGGGGAGGAGATATCTGAGTTAACTAACCAAGCACAAGAAAAAATGTCGGAAGGGGAATGGAAAACTGCCATTCCCATATTAAAAAAGATACTTGTGTTTCTACCAACGGCTCATCAAGCTCGAAATCAACTAGGAATTTGTTTCACTCGTGAACAGGATTGGGATAATGCTTTAAAAGTGTATCGTAAATTGACTAGAGATAATCCAGATGTTCCTCTTTACTGGTCAAATTACGGTGCCACTTTCAAACAGTACGCAGAATCTTTACCTGATGACAACCCAAAAAAAAAGGAACTATATCAACAAGCTCGCGAACAATTCAAGAAAGCGATAGATTTAGAACCTTACAACTCAGAACCATATCTAGAAATCTCGCGTTCTTATACTGATGAAGCTGATTATACTAGAGCATTATCATGGACAGAAAGGGCAATTGGCGCTGACGGGAAAACAGACTTTCAGGACTTTGAAGCTCTTTTCTATATTTGTATTATTTATTTACGCAGTGGTGAGTTCGATAAAATTCAAACTGTAGCTCAAAGAATTATTTCTTTATTGCCTACAAATGATGAAGATATTCGTCAATATGTAGCTGCCAAATTTTATAATTCCGGATTAGAAATAGCTCAAATTGGTTTTGCAAATGGTAATGTTGAACTATTAAAAGCAGCCAGTTCATTTTTTAAGGCAGCGAAAACATTCGACCCAGATGATGAAGATACGAAGCGACTAAAAGGCAAAGTAGACCAAATTATTCAAGCTTATGAAAAATTAGATTCATTAAAAGAAGATTCTCAAATTTCTCCTGGATTCTATAATTTAGCTGCCTTTTATCTAGCTTCTGCTCTAAATGAAGAAATTGAAGATGCAGATACGTTATTGAATAATATTATTAATCTAATATTCCGTACTAATCAGACAAATATTATCAATTCAGTTAGACGAATCAAATCTTTTTACTTTTCTATTTATCAACTTAATGAATCGCTTTTCGACAAGATAGAAGAAGTTGCTCAAGAACGTGCATCAAAACCTAGTTTCTTTGGCGGTATAGGGAAATTATTTGGATTTTGATTATGAAGCTCAAACCCACATCATTGATCTTGATTATTCAGTAATTAATATGCTAAAAAGTTAGTTTATGTTTTGTTTATACATGAGAGTTGATAGATAAGTATATGTTTCTATAATATGCTGAAAATTAATCATCGCACGGCTTAAAAAAAATTTTCAGCACTTATATATGGGAGCATCCCAATTTTAATGTCTGAAACTCTTATTGTTAGGTTGTTACTTTGTTGTCCATTCCACCACATTGGAAGCATAATTTGTTGACGTAAAATGGAACCATAGAGCTTCCGTAAGTGCTAATGTAACGATGCATGATTTTACTTAATGTAATTTGTTGTACCTTGGTTAAGCTTGATGCCTTGATAGTATAAGGACGCATTCAGAAAAATTTATGAAAATTCGCTTGTGGTGGTAACAAATACTGTTTTACCATCAGTATTACTGTTGGGGTAATTCATCTCAATAGTAATTTTGGTGGTAGAAATTTTTCTGCGTCAAATTACTTTCTATAAATATCCCCAATGAATGAAGAGCGTAAGCAAAAATACATCGAATTGATAGAAAAATTACTAAGTTGTTCTAGTTACGAAGAATCAAGAAAAATAATAGCAGATAAAGCTAACTTTAAATTCTTCGATGCAGATTTTGTACAGATGCTGGAAACTACAGCGCAGATGAAATCAAAAGATGGAGATGAATTTAGAGCAAATTTCTTGAGGGTTCTAGCAAGTTCAATAAGAGAAGCATTGGGTCCATTAATAACAGTAGATATAAAACGAAGTCTAGAATCTCTCAAAAAAGCAGAATATCAACCCTATGGACAATTTTTAGCAAAGGTATTACAAGCAACAGAAGAAAGCAAAGGTGATACACAAGTAGTTTATCCTTTATTGAAAGCGAATATAGATAAACTCGACGCTAGTTTAGAAGAAGTGCTTCGGCGTTGGGCAACAAATTTTTTTGAGGAAGCAGAAGCATCAGAAGCAGAAGCTATTGCAGTTGCTATTGGTACATTTAGTGGTTTGATTCGGAAGTTTCCCTTGGGTAGTAAAGCTATCAACGTGGAAATTGCTATTGCTGGCTATGAAGTGATATTAACGTTTTTGACTGAGGATAATGGCCCAGACTTATGGGCTGCGGTACAAAATCAATTGGCAGGTGCTTACCTTGAAAGAGAATAAAGCAAATAATATTGAAAAAGCTATCGCTCACTTAGAAACTGCTTTAAAAGTTACCGATCGCAATCGCTTTCCTCAAGTTTGGGCAATGACGCGACATAATTTGGGCGAAGCTTATACAGGCAGAATCTCTGGGAATAAAGCAGATAATATTGAAAAAGCTATTTCTTATTATGAAGCTGCTTTAGAAATTTACAAACGCAATAAATATCCCGAAGAATGGGCTGGTACGCAAAATAGTTTGGGAAATGCTTACTGTGACAGAATTAAAGGAAATAAAGCAGAAAATATTGAAAAAGCCATCTCTTATTATGAAGCTGGTTTAACTGTAAGAACCCGCAACAAATATCCCGAAGACTGGGCTACTAGTCAAAAGAATTTGGGAGGTGCTTACTGTGACAGAATCGAAGGAAATAAAGCAGATAATGTTGAACAAGCCATCGCTTGTTATGAAGCAGTTTTAGAAATTTACACTCACAGTGACTTCCCTCGAAAATGGGCTAGCATACAAAACGATTTGGGTATTGCTTATTCTAATAGAATCAAAGGAACTAAAGCAGAGAATATTGAAAAAGCCATCTCCTATTATAAGGCTGCTTTAGAAGAGAGAAGCCGCAATAATTTCTCTGAAGGTTTGGCAATGACACAGTTGAATTTGGGGACTGCTTATGAAGAGAGAATCTTTGGAGATAAAGCAGAGAATATTGAACAAGCCATCGCTTGTTATGAAGCTGCTTTAGAAATTTTTACTCACAGTGACTTCCCTCAAAAATGGGCTGATATAAAACACAATTTAGGGACTACTTATATAGACAGAATCTTTGGAGATAAAACAGAGAATATTGAAAAAGCTATCTCTTATTATGAAGCTGCTTTAGGAGTTACTACTCGCAATGACTTTCCTCAAAAGTGGGCTAGTACGCAAAGTGGCTTGGGGAATGCTTACTATAGACGAATTGAAGGAGATAAACCAGGCAATATTGAAAAAGCTATCTCCTATTATAAAGCTGCTTTAAAAGTTAGAACCCCCAATGAATATCCTGAAGATTGGGCTGGTACTCAACAGAATTTGGGTCTTGCCTATAATCGCAGAATCAAAGGAACTAAAGCAAAGAATATTGAAAAAGCCATCGTTTGCTTTAAAGCTGCTTTAAAAATCTATACCCGAAATGACTTCCCTCAATATTGGGCTTTAACTACAAATAATTTGGGGACTGCTTACAAAGAGAGAATATTAGGAGATAAAGCAGAGAACCTTGAAAGAGCCATTGCTTACTTGGAAGATGCTTTAGAAATTTATACCCGTTATGATTTTCCTCAAACATATGCTGAAACTTTATCTAATCTAGGGTTTACTTATCAAGATGCAAAGCGTTT
This sequence comes from uncultured Calothrix sp., assembly GCA_937884685.1. Lineage (GTDB taxonomy): Bacteria > Cyanobacteriota > Cyanobacteriia > Cyanobacteriales > Nostocaceae > Rivularia. Next base: position 2,247 of record CAKZYM010000065.1, on the reverse strand, counting down.
CAACGAAGCTTACACAACCTTTGAGCAAGTCATTGAAACTATAGAATCTTTACGTGATGAAATCATTTCTGGTGGTGAAACTAAACAAAAACAAGCAGAGATATGGAATCAACTTTATCTCCGCATGGTGAAAGTTTGTTTGGAATTAAAAGAAGAAACCCAAGCAATCGAATATGCTGAACGCAGTAAAACCCGTAATTTAGTTGAACTTATTCTTGAACGCGATTCTGAAACTATTTTTCCACTAGAAGTTGTAGCTCAATTAGAGCAACTCCGAGACGAAATAGCTACAGGACAATATCAAATTCAAAATGGTAAAGCTGAAAATCCGCAAGTTCTAGGACAACATCTGCAACAACTACGAAAACAAAGTAATGAATTGCTAAGCCTTTATATAGCTGTAGGTTCTGGCTTCAAGTTCGATTCGTTCAAACCTACTTTGGATGAACGTACAGCCATTATTGCATGGTATATTATTGATGACAAAATTTTGGCATTTATTATAAAACCTACAGAAAAGATTACTGTTTGGCAATCTGAAGTAGAAGACCTGGAAGCTTTGAATAACTGGAGAATTAAATATTTAAATAATTATGAAAATCAAAAAGATAACTGGCAAGACAGCTTAGAGGAAGAATTAAAAAAACTTGCTTCAATTCTACATATAAACGAAATATTAGCTGAAATAAATGAAGACTATCATCATCTAATTTTAATTCCTCATCGATTCCTACATTTATTACCTCTTCATGCACTTCCAGTAGTAAGAAAAGATTCTGACAATCCGTCTTGTATTTTAGATTTATTTGACGGTGGTGTAAGTTATGCACCTAGTTGTCAAATATTGCAACAGTTACAACAGCGAAAACGTTCTGATTTTCAATCCCTTTTTGCAATTCAAAATCCTACAGAAGACCTTGATTACGCTGACTTGGAAGTAAAAAATATATTACCTTATTTTAATTCACATAAAGTTAAAGTATTATCCAAAGAAAAAGCTACAAAAACTGCTTTATACCAAGCAACATTAGAATTTAAAAAAATAAATTATCTCCACTTTTCTTGTCACGGCTACTTTAACTTAAAATCACCTCAAAATTCCTTTTTACAGCTAGCAGGAACGAATGTTTCTCCCATTCCCGCTAATGCTAATCCCGAAAAATATTTAATTGTATCTGATGACAAAGCTATAGATTTAAGTAAATGTTTGACATTGGGTAATCTCTTTGAAAAAAATCTCGATTTTAATCAAACTCGTCTTGTGGTTCTCTCGGCTTGTGAAACTGGATTAATTGACTTTAATAATACCAGTGATGAATACATTGGCTTACCCAGTGGCTTTATTTATGCTGGTGGTAGCAGCGTGATCAGTAGTTTGTGGAAAGTAAACGAATTATCAACATCCCTTTTATTGATTAAGCTTATTCAAATGTTGAAGAGTGATACAGATATCTCAGTACCACTTGCTCTGAATCAAGCACAGCTTTGGTTGCGGGATGCTACTAAAGTAGAGTTGCGTGAGTGGGTAAAGAAGTTACCTTTAGATACTACTCGACAAGGGAAAATACGTCGTCCAATTAATAAGATGACTGAAGAAAAACCATTTAATTCGCCATATCATTGGGCGGCATTTACTGCTGTTGGAAAATAGGAGAAATATGATGTCTGATTACGAAATACTTGTTAATAACTTTGTTCATCTGTTAAAAAATCAGCCCTCTCTATTTTCAGAAGAAGATAGAATTACGCTCATTGAATTAATTAAAAATCAAGCAGATGACATCGAATCTTTATCTAATGCTATTTCTAGTTGGTGTGAAGAACATCCTAAAGTGGATGAAGCTTTAGCCGAATATGAAGAAATAAAAGAAAAAGCACCAGGAGAAGCAGGAAAAAATATAGATATTCCTAAATACCAACTTGATAAAGAGCATATAATCACCACTATTGAGCAAGGTTCGTCATCTGCTGAGGAGAAAGATAAACCAACGCCAGAATGATTAATTTTCTGTGAAAAATAACCTCTTATAATTCTAGATTAACTCTGGCTTATTGATACCGTGATATTTATTTTTATTCTATAATGGATTATCTTTCAAAAGGAAAGTTAGCTAATCCTAAACTAACTCTTTATGCTTTTCAACTAAAGCATAAGCTGGCACAAGAACCTAAAATTAACGTAAAAAATGCCGACCATTTATGGCTAAAATGCCAACAGATCGGTCAACAACTTAGCATTCCTAAGCT
>CAKZYM010000064.1 GCA_937884685.1 uncultured Calothrix sp. | reverse complement strand
TGAATATTCGTCGAGTTTAATTTCACAGGGTTCTACATTCCAGATTTCTTGACAATATTCCCATATTGCTCTATCTGATGAGAATTTACCCATGCGTGCGGAGTTAATAATGGACATCCGAGTCCACTGTTCTTTGTCTTGATAGGCTTTGGAAACTTTATCCTGAGTATCTATGTAGGATTGATAGTCAGCGACTAGCATAAACCTATCGTGGTTAAACAGTGCATCCAACAGCGGTTGAAATAAGCCGCGGTCTCCATCGGAAAAGTGTCCGCAGATTATCAAGTCGATGACTTCTTTTAGCTGGGGATTGGATTCGTAGTATTTTCTGGGGTTGTATCCTTTGGCTTTGAGTTCGTAAACTTCTGGGGTGGTTAAACCGCATAAGAAGAAGTTTTCGGCTCCGACTTCTTCGCGAATTTCTACGTTTGCACCATCGAGAGTTCCGATTGTTAAGGAACCGTTGAGAGCGAACTTCATGTTACCGGTTCCGGAAGCTTCTTTCCCTGCGGTAGAAATTTGTTCGGAAAGTTCCGCACCTGCGTAAATAAGTTGGCTCGAAGATACGTTGTAGTTTGGGATGAAGGCGACTTTCAAACGTCCTGCTACATCAGCATCGCTATTAACTACGCTACCAACGGCGTTGATTAATTTAATAATCAATTTAGCAATGAAGTAACCAGGAGCTGCTTTACCCGCGAAAATAAATGTCCGGGGTTGGATATCAGCGCTCGGATTTTTCTTAATGCGGTTGTAGAGAGTAATGATGTGGAAAGCGTTGAGTAACTGACGTTTGTATTCGTGCAGTCGCTTGACCTGTACGTCGAATAAGGAATTAGTATCGACTGTGATACCGTTGGATTTTTGAATTAATTTGGCTAAATCTTCCTTATTCGCTTGCTTGATCTCGCGCCAAGTTTTTCTGAACTCTTTGTCATCTAAGAACTGTTCTAATTTCTTGAGTTCATCAAGATTCTTAATCCATTCGTGACCAATCTTATCGGAAATTAGACTAGAAAGTCGAGGATTACCCATTAACAACCAGCGACGGGGAGTTACACCGTTGGTCTTGTTAATAAATTTCTCTGGGAATAACTCATAGAAGTCGTGGAGAACATCTTTTTTGAGTAGCTCTGTATGCAGGGCCGCTACACCATTAATTTTATAGCTACCGACACAAGCTAAATGAGCCATGCGGACTTTCTTGTCATCACCTTCCTCAATCAAAGATAGCCGCGAAATTCTTTCTAAATCCCCTGGGTAACGTCTTCTAACTTCACTCAAAAAGCGGAAGTTGATTTCGTAAATAATTTCTAAATGTCTGGGTAATAATCTACCAAACAATTCTACCGGCCAGCGTTCCAATGCTTCTGGCAACAAAGTATGGTTGGTATAGGCAAAGCTATGTTTTGTAATATCCCATGCTTTATCCCAAGGCATTTGATGTTCGTCAATTAGCAGACGCATCAATTCAGCGATACCAACTGAAGGATGGGTATCGTTAAGCTGAATTGCAGCTTTTTCATGCAAATTATCTAAAGTGTTGAAAATTCGGTAATGACGACGAAGAATGTCTTGCAAAGAACAAGAAACGAAGAAATATTGTTGCTGCAAGCGCAACTCTTTACCCTGCATTGTATCGTCGTTAGGGTAAAGAACTTTTGAGATATTCTCCGAGAACATTTGACTACCTACAGCACCGATATAATCACCAGCATTAAAGGCTTGTAAGTCAAATTCATCAGTTGCTTCAGCTTTCCACAATCGTAGAATATTTACCGTATCAACACCATAACCCGGTACTGGAGTGTCGTAGGGAACTCCGGATACTTTCTGCTGCGCTACCCAGCGTGCTTGAAAGCGTCCGCTTCTATCGTTATATACTTCGGTATGACCGCCAAACTTGACTTCCACACGGTATTCGGGAAGAGGTAGTTCCCAAGCATTACCAAATAACAGCCACTTATCGGGGTTTTCTATTTGCCAACCGTTACGAATAACTTGCTCAAAAATTCCGAATTCATAGCGAATTCCATAACCAACAGCGGGAATTTCCAGAGTTGCTAAAGAATCAAGATAGCAAGCTGCAAGTCTTCCCAAACCACCGTTACCTAATCCTGGTTCGCGCTCTTGCTCTAATAAATCTTCTAACTCTAGCCCAGATTCCTTGAGAACAGTTTTAATTTTCTCGTAAAGACCAAGATTAATTAAACTATTACCCGTATAGCGACCCATCAAGAACTCAGCCGAAAGGTAATAAACCGTTTTTACACCTTTCTCAGAGTGAGTCTTAGCTGTTTGAATTCGTCTTTGCAGAATCCGGTCGCGAACGCTATGAGCAACAGCCATATAGTAATCGTGGACTGTAGCAAAATACTCGCCTTTACCTTGAACGTAATAGAGGCTATCAGCAATGGCACGCTTAAGGGTTTCCTCACTCATACCAGTTCGGTCATCTTCTATCCTAACCTTAGCCGTGGCAGGAATTGAAACGTTTTCCGACGTTAACCTATTATATTTTGGCTCGGATGAACTGCTAGTCATTATGGTGATGTTGGTAAGAAATTAAATTTACAATTATGTCTATTACCTCTATAGCTTTATAACATCCTCTCCCTTTTACCTGTATTTGTTATTAATAATTAAGAAACAATTGGGGATTAAAAATTTGGAATCGGGAAGAGGGGGAAGAGGGGGAAGAGTAGAGAGAGATTTTTTTAGGGAGCGGGATTTTATTTACAAGGAGCGAGACGCTCCTACTACATTAGGACTTGCGACGAATCTTAGATATCAATCCAAAATCCAAAACCCGATCTCCTATGCCCAATCCCCT
>CAKZYM010000063.1 GCA_937884685.1 uncultured Calothrix sp. | reverse complement strand
CGAAAGAAAACTGGTAATAGATTTTTTCCTAATTCTTCTTGCTCTTCCCCAACAACTACTGCTTCCTTATTATGTCTTTTAGTCTTCGCGAAATGCAACGCTAAATAACGTAGAAGAGTTGTTTTGCCAGCACCTGGAGCGCCTAAAATTACGCTATAACAATTTTCTCTTACTGCCTGCGATAATGAAATCCTTTGAGTGACGGTTTTATTAGTAGTAACAGATATTGAATCTTCAATAAGTGGTTCACAATCGTATATTTGACCCAAATCATCTTGAATAACAAGCGTCTCATCCAGTTTATGACCTATAGATTGCGATACACTTACCGAGTTCATTCTTATTGTACTAGTTTCAGAAGTTTCGGTAATATGTTGTCGCCATTGTGCTTGCAAGGAAACATAAACTTGGTCAAGAAAGATATCAACTTGACGATTTACCTGCATCACACCGCTCATTTTGAGATACGAATTCTCAGCAATTAGCCATTCTAAATAGGGATAAAGTAAGGGATTGCGTGTTTCAAATTCCACAACCTTATTTCGCCAATCCCAAAAATCCGGCGCACGCTGACGAAACTCGTCTAAAAACTTATTTTTATTCAGCCATAAAATTAATATTAAATCTCTTCCAAATAGTTCTTCCCTACCCAAATTTAGATGCTTCATTTCTTTAACTAAGCGCGGTGTAGGTAATTGGTCAATTCCAAATGCCATAACCACTTTGCGCTCAGTTTCGCTATTTTCCTGCTTATTATCATCTAAGCTATATAAAAAATTGTGGAAAGAATTTTCACTATAGAAGAAGTTATAAATATCAAAGTTTTCTTCTGTATTTTCTAAATATTCATGAAGACTTTTGACAACTATATGTTGGGGACTAACTTCTGGTGTTATAGCAAATACTATTGTTGTCCCGCTGGCAAGTTCTAATAGATTATGTAGCTTATTTAATTCATTTTCATCAGCTTCAGTTAGAGAATAATTAAATTCCTGAGATAACATAATTTATATTATTTTTTGACTAAAATGTACTAAATAATTTTATTCTGCCAACGCTGTAAATCTTTGAGTAAGATAGGGTTAATATCAAACCAATCTTGCTGCATTGAGTTGTAATAACCTAAGACTAATTTATTTTGTAAAAGTTCGTCACAAATAATAAAATCACCTTTATTCGGTAAGTTATGAACTTTAGTCGTTAATTTTCCTGTTCTGTGTATTTCATCAAGTTCGGAATAGTGATAGTCGCTTAAATTGTATTCTCTACGGACTTCCTGTACCGCTTCACGTGCAGTTTCTAAATCTACAAAATTCGTTTTTTTTCGCAATCCAATTTCGCAGGTAGTGCGTGCAAGTCTAACTAAATCTCGCATTACACCACCACTTTTTTCACAAATTAATTCTAAAGCATCGGGATTAAATAAACCTTTATGACTATTACCTAAACTTACAAGACGTTTTGTAATAATATCAATCAATATTTCTCTACCGTCTTTATTAGGATTATTTGTAGGACATAAATTATCATCGCATTCAAATACGGGAGGATTATTTAAATCCAAGCATTTTTGAAAGCTTTCCATCGGCTGGCGAAAACTTGGAGAATATCGTAAAGAGATGGGAATAGAATAAACAATATGAGAATTTAACTCGACTAATAGCGGACTGGAAAACATCTCTAAGGAAGTTACTTGGTCATGTCGATCCAAACCATCAACAATTATCAATAACTTTTGTTTTCGCTCCTTTTCCGCAGCTTCAATAATATCGTTAACTCTAGTAATAATCTCGCTTAATAAAGGACGAACATTAACTGTTTTAGTAACTTCTCTTGTTAAACCACGCTTAAGAACTAACCCTAACTTAGTCAGAAATTCGGGTAGCTGTACACCATCTGCATCACTAGCTTTATCTTGATAGACTACAGTTTTAAGGCTGTCTTGCAGAGCTTCTAATAATTCTTCTTTATTATTAGATAACCAATCGGATTGAATAGCTTGACGA
>CAKZYM010000062.1 GCA_937884685.1 uncultured Calothrix sp. | reverse complement strand
CTAACAACTAACAACTAACATCTAATAACTAACATCTAAAATATAATTATATGTCTTCTAAAATTCCAGTTTCTGTTTTAATTCCGGCTAAGAACGAAGAAGCAAATTTGCCTGCTTGTCTGAAGAGCGTTTCCAGAGCGGATGAAGTTTTTGTTGTAGATTCTCAAAGTACTGATAAAAGCATTGAAATTTCTGAAAGTTTAGGTGCAACAGTCGTACAGTTTGAATTCAATGGAGGCTGGCCTAAAAAGAAAAATTGGTCTTTAGAAAATTTACCTTTTCGTAATGAATGGGTATTGATAGTTGATTGCGATGAGCGCATTACTCCCGAACTATGGGATGAAATTGCTCAAGCGATTGAAAATCCAGAATACAGCGGTTACTATCTAAATCGTCGCGTATTTTTCTTGGGCAAATGGATTCGTCACGGTGGTAAATATCCCGATTGGAATTTACGTTTGTTCAAGCATAAAGAAGGTCGCTACGAAAACCTAAATACTGAAGATATTCCCAATACTGGTGACAACGAAGTTCACGAACATGTTGTTTTAACTAATAAAGTTGGATATCTAAAAGAAGATATGCTTCACGAAGATTTTCGCGACCTTTACCACTGGTTAGCGCGACACAATCGTTATTCAAACTGGGAAGCTCGCGTTTACTACAACTTACTCACCGGTAAAGGTGATGATGGTACTATTGGTGCCAGCTTGTTTGGTGATGCAGTACAGCGCAAGCGTTTCTTAAAGAAAATCTGGGTCAGATTACCATTTAAGCCATTTTTACGTTTTATTCTGTTCTATATAATTCAGCGCGGTTTCTTAGATGGAAAAGCCGGATATATTTACGGAAGACTTTTGAGTCAATACGAATATCAAATCGGCGTGAAACTCTACGAACTTCGTAGCTGTGGTGGTAGTTTGAATACCGTCAACGCTTCAAAAAATCCCCAACCTACGATTTCTGCCAAGGTTAGTCAGTCAGCGACTTAATAAAAAGGGGGCATGGGGCATAGGGGATAGGGCATAGGGTAATTTATAATTGGCAATTGGCAATTACTAACTCCTAACTCCCAACTCTTAACTCCTAACTCCTAACTGCTAATTATTTCTATGCCCAATGCCCAATTCGCTATGCCCAATTTGCCATGTCCAATGTTCAATCCCAGATTCCTGTTTCATTAGATGCCGAACCTTTTGTAGATTTACGTAAATACGACCAATCTGACTTTGACCGGGGACGTGCGGGTTGGTATATATTTTTGTGGTGGTTCGTGCAGGCTGTTACTTTTCCCCTGACTCTACATAATATGAGCGGTATACGCTGCGCTATCTTACGTCTATTCGGCGCGCGTATTGGTAAAGGTGTATTAATTCGACCTACTGCTCGTTTTACCTATCCTTGGAAAGTAGTTATTGGCGATTACAGTTGGATTGGTGATGATGTCGTTTTGTATAGTCTTGATGAAATTAACATCGGTTCTCATTGTGTAATTTCACAAAAAAGCTATATCTGTACTGGTAGTCATGATATTAAAGACCCAGCTTTCGGTTTAAAGACTAAGAAAGTTGCCATTGGTAACGGTGCTTGGGTGGCTACAGATTGCTTTATCGCACCAGGAGTCACAATTGGAGCAAATGCTGTGATTGGTGCTAGGAGTAGTGTTTTAACAGATATGCCAAACGGACAGGTTTGTTGGGGTACTCCCTGTCGTCCCCGGTATGCGAGTAATCGGTAATATCAGTTAACAATTATCAATTGTCAATTATCATTTATAATCATTTCTGGTTCCCAGCCAGAGACTGGGAACCATTTTGCTGTAAGGCTCTGCCTGTTTTCTTGTATTATCAAGGCAGAGCCTTTTGAAATACATTACAAGGTAGAACCTTGTAACGAGAGGAAAGCTATGATTCTTTAACCTTTAACCTCTAACCTTTGACCTTTGACCTGAGAATCAGCGACATTTTTCAAGTGCGTCAACATCAATTCATCTCGCTGACACCATAGGTCAAATATCTCTTCTCTTCCATCATTAAGGGTTTGTCTATCTATACGATATACATTATTTACCTGCTTCAGTTTCAAACCTAATAAATTAAATAATCGCCGAATAATTTTGATTGTCGAAACCTGTTCATTTTCTACTGCTAAGTTAATATTTAAGGCTCTTTGAATATGTTTGCTGCACTGCAATACGGTGTTTTTGAGTAGTATCAAATCGGCATCGTTTTCGCTGAAGGTTCTACCGGGTTCAAGTAATTGTAATACACCTAATGCTCGTAAAGCTTCTATTCTCAGAGTATAAATCTTTAAATCAGGTAGAAAAACTTTCCCTTCACCACAGGATAATTGTTGATTCCATTCT
>CAKZYM010000061.1 GCA_937884685.1 uncultured Calothrix sp. | reverse complement strand
AGGTTCCGTCCACTTCAAATAATTCAAATATTCCCACTGCAATTCATCATCACTCAACTTTGGTAACTCTGCCAATAATCTTTCAGCAGCATAATATTCTTGCAACAGTTGATGACGAAATTGAATTTGATTATCTGCACCAAGTTGAATTAAATGATGTTTAAGTAAATCATCTAACCATAATTCTGCATCCCTTGGCTGATGATAATCTTGCTCCTTCAAAAATCTTGTCAAAATATCTCTAGCTTTCTGAATCGGAATAGTAACGGAAATCTCGGTTTTTGATTCCCCATGAGTCATCACCCAAGCTAAATGCTGCAATAACCGCTTCCACCAAAACCGAGATTCATCCGTTACTGGAATATCTTGTTTGAGCTTATTATCGTAAATCTCGGTGAAGCGACGAAATACCGAACCCAAATTTGATGGTACTTTGTTCTGGTTAGCAGCAAATACCGAACAAAGCATCACTAATAATAAAGGTGTTTCTCCCAATTCCCGCAAACGTCCTGATAACTGCTTGAACAATTCTCCTCCCTGTTCCGGAAGATACCCACATACAAATTCCCGCATTTGGGTTTCAGTCAAAGGTTGCATTTGCAGCTTTTTTTCAATTCCTAAATCACCACCAACACCTAAATCTCGTGTGGTGAAAATCATTGGTGTGGTTTGCTGGTAATCTTGACGAAATTTTCTTAAATCTTGTCTTGCTGCTTCTGATGGTAATTCGTTAACTCCATCGAATAATAAAAGGAATTTTCCTTCAAATAGTAGTTTTTCAATTTCAGGGATTTCTAACCATAGTTGATGACGTTTGAGGAAGTCGCGGATTAATTCAATGATTGAGGTTTGGTAGAAGCGTAGTTCTATTAGGATGGGGATTTTTAATTTTTTTTCGTCAACTGTTGAGATTGCGTCGTTCCGCTCCGCTCCTCTCGCAATGACAGACTGTGCTTCCTCTGCTGATTCCAACAATAACCGCAATAAAGCTGTGGATTTACCACTACCAGGACGACCGATTAACAATACGTGGTCATTCGCGTATTTAAGTAAACCTGCTAAAACTGTTAATCTTTCGGTTTCTTCTTCTTTCTTCTGTTTAACCTTCTCCACCGTCAAATTGAAATCGAAAAATGGCGATGGAGACAGCATAGCTGAACGCCAATTATCCCGACTTTTTTTCTCACCTCGTTTCTTCCCGACAACATCAGTAATGGTGTAACAATCCCACCATTGAGCGTAGGTTTCGCGGATTGATTTGAGGTAGGGATTGAAGTTAACCACTTTTGAAAGTTCGTTATTGTGTGGGGATTAGCACTGAAGCACTACTACAATCAATTCAATTAATATTACTGATATTTTCCTACATATCAAACAATAAATTATACAAAAACTTTTGTCTGACAGGACGGGGTGCAATACTGCTCGGTTAAGAAATCCGAAATTGTTTAGATCCCCCAAACCCCCTTGAAAAGGGGGCTTATTTCCCTCCTTTTTAAGGAGGGTTAGGGAGGATCTAGCCTTAACCGATAAGTATTGAGATGGGGTGAGGTTAATAAGTTTAGGATAAAAAACCGCAGAGTACGCAGAGAGCGCAGAGGAAAGAGGAAGAAGAAGAGAGATTTTGAATAATTCCGGTATAAACGGAAATAATATTAAAAAATCTCTAAGCCTTAAATGTCAAAATCGGACTCAACCGAGCCACAACATCCACAATCCCGGCTTTCACCTGCACATCAATCACCGAATCAATTGGTTTATAAGCAGCTGGTGCTTCTTCAATCCGTCTTTCTTCTCGCAAGGTAATACAGTCAACTCCAGTTAACCCCAACTCTTCCTCAGTTTCCTTTGCTCCTCCCCGACTGATATCAAATCGACTCCGCAATCTTCCCGCTCCATGAGAAGCTGAATTGGCAAATTTATGATTACCTTTTCCTACACATAAATAACTGGAAGCACCCATGGAACCGGGAATAATTACAGGTTGTTCTTGATGAGCTGGACAAGCACCTTTACGAGTTATCCAATTTTGAATTTTGGATTCAACGGGTAAGGTAATATTGTGCGGTAAATCGTAAACTAAAGGTGCTTCGACATCACCGTAAACTTGTCGTAAACGCAAACGCAGCAATTCAGCTAATAATAAACGGTTGATAAAACCATAGTTTGCAGCAGTCGCAACCGCTTGTAAATAACCTGTAACTAGTTCGGGATGAGAATTTACCGATAGCGGAAATATTTTTGATTCGGGATATTTAACTCCTGATTCCCAAGCATTTTTAGCTTTATCTCTCCACATTCCACCGATATATTTACCGACATGACGAGAACCGGAGTGAATCATAAAGGCAATTTGTCCTTCTTTGATTCCCCAAGCGTAAGCTAAAGCCGAATTTACAACTTTATCCACACGCTGAACTTCTACAAAATGGTTTCCACCACCAATAGTTGCTAATCCACCATCACGAACTAATCCGTTATCGGGTACAAGTTCGTCAGGTGCTAGTTTGTAATTACCATCCATCGAACCATTGAGAAAAATATTATCGGTTTCGGCTGCTAATTGCTGTAAGTCAGATTTCGTAATGCTTCCAGTTGGTGAATCCAACATCATATCCAGCCAACCATAAACTCCATTTTCAAATAAAGCTTGCATCGCTTGACCAGACATGGTGACATCGCGAGTACCGAAGAAATAATCACCTTTCATCAGTTCCACAAATTGATTCCGCTTTGCTAAAAATGCATCCACAGTTAAATCAGCAACGTGAAGACGCATTCCACAGTTGATATCCGAACCGATAGCAGCAGGAATTATCATGTTTTCGGTTTGAACCACCGAACCTATCGCAATACCAGAATCACCGGGATGAAAATCTGGTGTAGCATGACATTTACAAACTGAACCACCTGCTGGATGACGGACATTAGCAAGATTAGCTAACTGTTTGAGCGCTTTTGCTTCAACAGGAAAATCATCGGGTAATAAAACCTCTGCAACTGTAGCGCTACAGTTATTTTTTAACCGAACCGAATAAACCGAATTATTGTAATTTACATCCAAACCTTGACGTGACAAAGCACGCAAGAGACGCTGTGTTTTTTTATTTAAATTTTTAGGCTGCATGAAAACTCCGTGCAAGTCTTTCTCAAAGACCTGTTGTTGTGAAGGTATTGGGGAGACATTGGTTCAGCAGCCGCGTCTCGGATAATTATGATGGTCATTTTTCCGGAAAATAGGGAAAAACGACAAATGATTTTTAATTAAGTCTACTTATAATCTATATTACATATCT
>CAKZYM010000060.1 GCA_937884685.1 uncultured Calothrix sp. | reverse complement strand
CAGCAGTACGTTGCTCAACTCTCGTTTCTAACTCTTGATTAAGTTTTTGTAGTGCATCTTCGGTTTGTTTTCGCTCAGTAATCTCAACAATACAGCCATCCCACAGAATAGAATTATCTAATTGTAAATGAGGTTTAGAAATGCCTTTCAACCATTTATATTTACCACTTGGAGTAATAATCCGCCATTCACATTCCCAATTTTGTAAAGTTTGAGCAGAAGTAGAAATTGTTGCTTTCACCTTTAATAAGTCATCTGGATGAAACATTCCAAATAATAAATCGATATCCTCTTCAAGTTCTTTGGGTTCTACTTCCCAAATATCTCTACACCCAGAAGAAACGTAGGGTAAAAACATCGCACCATCGGGGTTTAATTGAAACTGGTAAATCATCCCCGGAACGTTATCTGTTAATCGAGAAAGACGCGCTTCAGATTCACGTAACTTTGTTGTACGTCGCTCAACTCTTGCTTCTAATGTCTCGTTTAATTTTTTGAGATTTTCTTCTACTTCTTTTCGTCGGGTAATATTTTCGTAAGTACCAAAAATTCCCACCACATTACCTTCACCATCACGTAAAGGAATTTTATTTGTATTTAACCAAAACAGATTTCCGTCTGCTTGTACTTGAGTTTCGATAATATTTACTTCCGGGACACCTGATTCCATAACTCGCTTATCGCATTCCCGGAAGAAATCCGCTTCTTCCTGCTTCCAAGGTAAATCGTAATCGTTTTTACCCGCTATATTTTCCGGTTCACCCACACCAGCATCTTCAGCAAAATTACGGTTACAACCCAAATAAACTGAATTTCTATCTTTCCAAAATACAGAATGCGGGATATTATCTGTCACTGATTGGAATAATTGCTGCAACCATTGTAATTCTGCTTTTAAATTTTTATTTTCTTGTTTAAGGGATTCATAAATACGTTTATCAATAGTGATAAAATTCTCATTCATAGTAAACACTCAATTTAATATTACAGCCCTTGAAATTTATAGTTCCCAAATTTCAGTGAACAGTGAGCAGTTATCAGTGAGCAGTTATCAGTTATCAGTGAACAGTGAGCAGTGAACAGTGAGCATTTAGGAGTTAAGAGTTAAGAGTTAAGAGTTAGTTTTCTCCTTGTCTCCCTATCTCCTTGTCTCCTTGTCTCCCTATCTCCTTGTCTCCCCAATTCCCAATTCCCTATTTTGAATAAAAATTATGAAGTTAATCTTATACAGCAAACCGGGGTGTCATTTATGCGAGGGTTTGCAGGAAAAGTTAGAAACTATAATGCAAAACCCGGATTTGGCTTCTCTAGATTTGGAGGTGCGAGATATTACGAGTCGTGAAGATTGGTTTGCTGCTTATCAGTATGAAATACCAGTTTTGTGTGTAGCAAAAAATGATAATTTGCAGACAATTCCTCGTCCTTCTCCCCGTACTTCTGTTGCTCAGCTTGAAAAAACTCTCCGGAAGTATATTTAAGTGTTTGTATATCGTGAAAAATGTTGCAGAATAAGCGCAAGCAATGCGTGTGACGAGGATGACGATATGAAACTGCGTGAATTACTTGGTGCTATTGATGGTATATCGCAATTACCCCAACATCCCGCGATGGATTCTGAGGTCAAAGGTTTGACAACAAATTCCCATGCGACTAATGTTGGGGATGTGTTTATTGGAATGCCGGGGACGCGGGTTGATGGTGGAGATTTTTGGCAAAGTGCTATTAAAGCTGGTGCGATTGCTGCTGTTATTTCTCCCCAAGCTGCCGGAAAGTATCCTCCCCTTGCTCCTCCTTACCAGGAAGGGATTGACGGAAATTCTCCTTTGGTTATCGTAGCGGCTGATATGACCAAAGCTTGCGCTCAACTAGCTGCGGCTTTTTATGATTATCCCGGACAAAAGTTAAAGTTAATTGGGGTTACGGGAACGAATGGTAAGACTACAACCAGCCATTTAATTGAATATTTCCTATCGAAAGCCGAGCTACCTGCTGCTTTGATGGGGACTCTGTATACTCGCTGGAAGGGTTTTGTCCAAACTGCTGCTTACACTACTCCGTTTGCAGTTGAATTACAAAAACAATTAAAAGCCGCTCTCGATGCTGGTAATGAATATGGAACTATGGAAGTAAGTTCCCATGCTTTGGCACAAGGAAGAGTTTTGGGTTGCAAATTTGATGTTGCAGTATTTACCAACCTGACTCAAGACCACCTTGATTACCACAAGGATATGGAGGATTATTTTGCAGCAAAAAGCTTACTATTCGGTTCCGATTATCTTACGGGAAGGGCAATCATTAATGCCGATGATGCTTATGGTAAGCGGTTAATAAAATCTTTAGCTGACAGTAAGGTGTGGAGCTACAGCGTTAACGATTCCACAGCCGATTTATATATGAGCGACTTAAATTACGAACCCAATGGAGTTAACGGTACTTTACATACTCCCAAAGGTGACGTAGCTTTTAGTTCACCTCTAGTGGGACAATTTAATCTAGAAAATTTATTGGCAGCCGTAGGAGCCGTTCTAAACTTCGATTTAGATTTACAGATGATAGCTGCTGCGATACCTCAATTTGAGGGAGTTCCCGGACGCATGGAAAGAGTACAAATAGACTCAAAGCAAGATGTTAGCGTGATTGTAGATTACGCTCACACTCCCGATAGTTTAGAAAACTTGTTAAAAGCATCACGCCCATTTATTCCGGGTAAAATGATTTGCGTGTTCGGTTGTGGTGGAGACAGAGACAAAACCAAGCGTCCCAAAATGGGTAAAATTGCCGCTCATTTAGCTGATTTAGCTGTGGTAACTTCCGATAATCCCCGCACTGAAGACCCAGAAGCCATTTTGCAAGATGTGTTAGAAGGGATTCCCGATACAGTAAAGCCCCTGGTAATTGGTGACAGAGCTACCGCAATTAGTAAAGCTATTATCGAAGCAAAATCCGGAGATGGAATATTATTAGCCGGTAAAGGACACGAAGATTATCAAATCCTCGGTACCGAAAAAATCCACTTCGACGATAGAGAACATGCACGGGAAGCTTTGGCTGAAAGGATGAAGGGGAATTGGGGAGTAGGTAATGGGTAATGGGTAATGGGTAATGGGAATGGGTAATGGGTAGAAATTATAATTCACGAGTTTAATGTCAATTTTAACTAGGGAGCGAGACGCTCCCACTACATTACTAACTCCTAACTCTTAACCCCCAATTCCCAATCCCCAATTCCCAATCCCCAATTCCCTAATTGTTTATCTTTTTGTGAAAAAATTACACTTAAGGGGGAAAATCTAAGAGAGTATTATTTATTGCTAGATACTTCTTAGGTTTTACTTCTTTTTTTTCTCTTGTTGTTATGAATTTATCTCCACCTCAGAATTTATCTATTTATCAGTTGGCTTTGGATGTAGAAGTGCCTCCAAAGCGTTTAATTATTAGTTCTGCAACTCTGCTATCAATGGTAAAGTCGCAAATTGATTTACTAATTGAACAGAAAATATCGGCGACTATTGTGGCTAAGTTTCCACCGCTAAATATTTTTGGCTCGGAATTAAAGCGTTATCAACAGCATTTTAATGATGCGACTATTTTCAACTGCCAATTAGCTGAGGTTGGAGAAGTTAAAACGGATATCAATTTAGAAATATCTAAATCTGCTGACAGTTCTTCTCATAATGCTGCTTGTTTGTCCGATAATTTAGTGCGGCTTGTCACGGACAATCATCAAATTAACCGAGAATATTTTTTAATCATTTTATCTGACCAATTTTGCAGCTTCGTTTTGGCGCATCGTCCGCTAAAAAAGCTTAAAAAACAGATTTTAAATCAAAAAAATACTCAAAAAATTCCATCGATGGTAGCTGTTCAGACTTTTGATGGTAAGGTAATTAACCGAGTATTAGATGGTATAAAAACTGTAAGTGATTCAAAACAGCTAAATACTGACCAATTAGTTTATACTCCAGCACCACAACCAGAGTTAACAAACCAACTATTCCTTGCCCAAGTTAAAAGACAAGAAGAAATAAGTTCTCGAAAATATAAAAGTCGTTTCAACAACTTCAAAGACCAAAGCCAAACACTTCGTAGCAATTTACAAGCTAAAGACGAATATTTAAGAAATGTGTGTCAAGAACTACTTTCACCTTTGACACATATTAAAACTGCACTTTCCTTATTAAATTCTCCAAGTATCAAAGCACCTCAGCGACAGCGTTACCTAGACATGATTAAACGAGAGTGCGATCGCCAAAATTCTTTGATGACTGGTGTAATGGATTTGGTAGAGTTAGAACGCAATTTAGATAATACTTCTTTGGAGCCAGTATGCTTGTCTGAAGTAGTTCCAGGAGTTGTCAGCACCTACCAACCTTTGGCACAAGAAAGAGGTGTTATGCTCGCATATACAGTACCAAACGATTTACCAAATGTTTGGTGTGTCAGCGGTGGATTAAGACAAATAGTAATTAATCTTCTTTCCAATTGCATTAAATTTACACCAAACGGCGGACAGGTTTGGGTAAGAACTCGCAGGTTAGATGGTTACATACAGTTAGAATTCCGCGATACAGGTATAGGTATCCCAGAAAACGAAATTTCTAAAATATTCAATCGCTTTTACAAAGTACGTCCTGCTGTCAACGAAGAAACAGGAAGCGCTGGTTTGGGTTTAACAATTGTAGAAAAATTAATTCAACGATGTGGTGGAAGCATTTCTGTCTCTTCAGTACCCGGTGAAGGTTCTAGTTTTAAAGTACTCTTAGCTAGTACTTCTGGATAATCAGGTAAGAGGTCAAAGGTCAAAGGTCAAAGGTAAGAAATTATGTAAGTAATTTCGTAGTAATTTCGTAGGTTGGGTTGAACGGATTGTAAACATTACCCAACATACGAATCTGCAACACCCAATCCAAATTCCAAAATCCAAAATCCAAAATTGTCTAACCTTTAACCTTAAACCTTTGACCTTTAATCTTTTTCAACCCATATTGTCCAAATTTATCAAAGCAGGAATTGGTATTACTTACTCCTTCCAAAGGCAGATAAATCGTTAATACTTCACCATGCTGGGGACGTTCTCGCACAATCAATTTACCGCCTATAGCCTGGAATAAATGCTTGGTCGCAGACAAATTTAGACTAATAGTACCGGTTTCTGGTTGAAACATTAGTAATTGCCCGATTGCTTTACGAATCGGAGGAGTATTTGAAGGTTGTGCTGTTTTTATACCTTGCGAACAATTTGGCAACAATTGCAGTTTTAACTGGTCACCAGCTTGAATTACTCTCACTTGAATATTACTACCGGCTGGTAAGTTACGAGTAAAGTTTTCCATCAAGCCAGTTAAAACTCTATCAAGCATATTTGGATTAGTCACTACAGCAGGTAGTTGCTGCGGTAAAACGACATCCAAAGTTAAATTTCTTCGATTTGCTGCTTGTTCCCAACGAGGAATACTTTGCTGCAACATCTGTTCTAAACACATCGGGGTTAGCTGAGAACCCGAACTATTTGTAGAAGATGTTTCTAATTCCGCAGCTCTAAACAGCAGTTCCATCCGGTCGATTTGCTCGGTGCATTCGCGGTCGATAGACTGTAGATGCTTGATAACTTTGGCTGGTAAATCTTTTTGCTTTAACAATAACTTAATGGTAGTGCGGATAGTAGTTAAAGGAGTACGCACTTCATGAGCAAAAGCTTGTAGCAATTCCACATCGGAACGAGATGGTTTTTTCGTTGAAGTGGAAGTGGAGTATCCATAAGACCCATTGTTTTCCCTGGGCTTACTGCTATGGTCTGCCATTCCTTTAGCAGAAAACTTTGTTTCTTTATGTTCCGGTTCCGGATAATCTGCAAGCAACAACTGACTAAACTGCATAACCAGCCGGTAATCAGGTGCTATGGGATGATATTCTTGTACCAATTTATCCAATTCCGAAAAGAAATCGGGATTAGTCAACATTACCCTAGCTGCAAGAGCTTGCCATGCTTCTTCAATTACTTGTGGGTCAAAAGAAAATAAAAACTTGCCCTTATTATTGTCTTCCTCAGCTAAAACTAATATTAATGAAAACTTTTTTGTAAAAATCAAGCAAAACTGTTCCCGTGACAAAGGGTCTACCTTCAGCAGGGGTAACACAGGTTCATCACAAATATGTTGTTGTGCTGTTTGGCCCTGGGCTTGGGACATATGAAAAGGCATCAAAGCCAAGGGATTGAATGGCTTTGCCGTAAAAGTTACAGTCCGCAAACACTGATTCAGACTTGACTCACACAAAACAGGTGCGGGTGCGGTCAAAACCAACCCTCTTATTGTATTAGGTGCAACTACAGATAAAGAATTTAACAGCAACTCTTGAGCGGCAAAAGCAGCAGTACGCCATTGTTGTCGTGCTTTATGCAACGAACATTCGGCTTCAACCGCTCCACCCGTGACTAGAATTTCCTTTAAACTCGGCAAAATCCACTTATACTCATACACGCTTGGTTCATCCCTTTATTTCAAAGCGACTAACAGCTTCAGAAACTGGTGATTCACTATTACCTAAGAGCTTACCTAAAATATGTCTTCTAGCGAAAGTAGTAGAACCGAACAACGAT
>CAKZYM010000059.1 GCA_937884685.1 uncultured Calothrix sp. | reverse complement strand
AATCCCAATCCAACATCAAACATTATTCGTATAAACGCTGGTGGGGGTGCTTATACGGATGTAAATGGGAATTTGTGGGGTGCTGACCAATATTCGACTGGTGGTAGGAAATATTCTAATAATCTCGATATAACCAATACTCAAGACGATAAGCTATATCAAACAGAACGCTGGGCTAAAGATTTATCCTATGTGATTCCAGTTTCTAATGGTGACTATAAAGTAAATGTCAAATTTGCAGAAATTTACTGGAACGATGCAGGTCAAAGAAGCTTTGACTTATCTGCTGAAGGTCAATTAGTTATTGATGACCTCGATATTTTTGCAGAAGTTGGAGGTAAAAACCTTGCTTTAGATAAATCTTTTGACGTTACTGTTAGCGATGGAAATTTAAATTTAGATTTTCTAAGCAATCTTGATAACGCTAAATTAGCAGCAATTGAAATTATTGGTGAAGATACACCTAATCCCAATCCCGACCCCAATCCAAATCCAGACCCGAATCCCAATCCAGACCCGAATCCCAATCCAGACCCAAATCCCAATCCATCACTAACAACCATTCGTATCAATGCTGGTGGAGATGATTATACCGATACAAGCGGTAATCTATGGAGTAAAGACGAGTATTTTGATGGAGGTAGCAAATTTTCTTCTAGTTCAGAAATTTTCAAAACTGAAGAAGATAAACTCTATCAGACAGAACGTTTTGCTAAAAATTTGGGGTATGACATACCTGTAATCGATGGTAACTACAGAGTCAATCTACATTTTGCAGAAAATTATTTTAATGACTTCAATAAGCGAATATTCGATGTATCTGTAGAAGGAGAAAAAGTAATTGATGATTTAGATATTTTTGCTAAATCTAAGAATGCTTTTTTCCCTGGGAAAGATTCCGCTTATATTTACACAGTTGATAACGTCAACGTTAGCGACGGTGTTTTGAATCTTGACTTTGATGCTAGCGTAGATAACGGCAAAATTTCTGCTATCGAAATTGTTTCTCTCACCGGACCTCAAGTTATTTTTAAACAAACAGATGGTAATACCTCTGTAGTTGAGGGTGAAGCTACGGGAGATAGTTATTCAATCATTTTAAACAGTCAACCAACAGGTAATGTAACTGTTAACTTAAATCCCGACAGCAAAATTACTACAGACAAGAATAGCGTTACATTTACCCCAGATAATTGGAATTTACCTCAAAGCATAACTGTTAATGCAGTAGATAATAATCTTGCAGATGGGAACCAAACTGTAAATATTTCCCACAATATCAGTAGCTCTGATAGCGATTATGATAATTTAAGCTTGCCGAATATTGCGGTTTCTGTAGGTGATAACGATAGCGTTGTAATTGACTTTGACAAAAAGACGGTTGCAAGTATTTCTATGCCAACAGCAGCGGCTTGGGGTCCAGACCATAGACTGTATGTTGGTACCTATAGCGGTGAAATCAAAGCATATACTTTTGATGATAATTACAATGTCATCGATACTCAAACCATCACCACCATTCAAGGAGAATCAAATCCAAATATTTTGGGTATAGCTTTCAACCCATACGATACTTCTGATTCTCCTACAATCTATGTATCTCACAATCTGCTTTATGCTAATGGTGGTTCGTCTTTCCCAGACACCGAATTATCTCCCTATAGCGGGCAGATATCAACTTTAGAAGGGCCAGATTTCTCCACAATTACACCATTAATCACCGGACTACCAGTTTCCAACCACGACCATGGTGTTAATAGCATGACCTTTGATAACGAAGGTAATCTATATATTGCAGTTGGTGGAAATACAAATGCAGGTATACCAGCGTCCAAAATTGGTGGAATTGATGAATCTCCCTTTGCTGCTGCAATTTTGAAAGCAGAAATTACCAAACCTGATTTTAATGGTGAAATTAAATACGAATTACCCGATGATTTCGTCCCACCACAAGGATTAACATTCGACCCCGCAGAAAGTCAGGTATTTGGTGATGTTGCAAAGGTAGTAGATGGTGTAGATATATCTGTATATGCTAGCGGTTTACGTAATTCCTTTGATTTAGTTTGGACTACAGATAACTTACTGTATGCAACAGACAACGGTCCAAATGGTGGATTTGGGGATGTTTCTACTTCCGCTACAACCCAACAACCAGTTAAAAATGCCCCAGATGAGTTAAATCTAATTATCGAAGGTGCATATTACGGACATCCCAACCGAAATCGCGGAGAAGAAGACCCACGTCAAAACGTTTATTACAGCGACAAGGAACCAAGTATTCCAGGAGTTCACACCGCACCACTAACTACTTTTCCTGCATCTACTAACGGTATTGATGAGTATCGCGCTAATACATTTGCTGGACAAATGCGAGGTAACTTAATTACTCAAAAGTGGAATGGAGCATCATTCAATGTTTCTTTATCCCCAGACGGGACCCAAGTTACAAACCAAGAAACTTTAGACCCCCAGTCCAAAGCATTAGACTTATTAACTGGTGTTGGAGGAGCGATAGTAGGTATCAACCTTAGTGGAAGTAAAATCGATGTTTCAACTCCTAATGATGTTACCGTAAATAGTGCTACTGCTTACGATATCTTCCCTTGGAGAGCGCCTTCTACGGGAGGTAACCTGTTTATTATTGGTGGTGATGAGTTTGGAGATTTGAGCAATACCAGCGTTACTATCGGTGGTGAAACTGCACAATTGACTTCAGTTTCTGATAACCGAATTATGGGAATTTTACCGTCATTTGACAATGTTTCAGGTGATTTATTAGATATTTCTGTGATAAGTGATGGTGAAACTTCTTTGCTTACTGATGCGTTTTTACCGCTGACTGGTAGTGCAAATTTTGTTTAATTAGAATCGCAAATCGCCCTCACTCTGGAAGAGTGGGGCTATAATTGCAAAGCCTGACCTTCGTCAGGCTATTTTATTAAGCTCAAATTACTTTACAAAATACTGATAATAAAAACTGCCCTAAGGCACAAGAATAATAGGGAAAATTAAACTAGCCGAAAACTAATACCGTACAGCTTTTTAAACGTCCCAATCCAGTATCATTTCTCTGGTTAAAATGACCTTGCCACTGGGGTTGAACACGTATAGAGCAATAGATTTTTGGTTTGCTGGGTTGTGAATAATTTTATAGCTATAGCCACCATTTTTGAAGGTATAAATATAAGCTTGTTCTTCTCGTGAAACTTCAGGGTTTTTCAAGGTTATGGAAGCACCTGTTTTGATGTTCTCACCTTCATAAGTGTAAGCTCCGAATTGGTCTGTGTATAAACGAACTACCCATTCCTGGTTTGCATCAATAAAAGTTCCTCCAACGCGAACGTAATCTGTAGGCATAGCAGAAGCACTGCCAGAAGTGAAAGCAGCTTCTGTAATTGCAGGTGCAGATAAACCAATAACGGATGCCAGAGCAAGAGCTTTAAAATTCATAATCCTTGTTTCCTTTGTATTAGAACTGTTTGGCTTTGTGTGATTAGAACTTCTGCATCTGGAATTAACTTTTCGCAAATTTAGTTTAAAAATATACCACCATCAAAATTGGCACAGAGAAAACCGACAACCAATATGTATTTTTCTTCAGATATAGGTTGACAAAGTTAAAATTGTCCTATTCTCAACTTTTTTGACAAGATTGTGCTGTGTCTATCGCTTTAATTATCAGTTGTAGAATTGTTGGCATTATTATTCCTAATATTTTTCAGCAATATTAATAGGAATGGTTGCAATTCTCTGATGGACTCAGTTGGTGCATGACACTAGACACTAAAAACATGATTAATTACTAGGTTCAAAGCTAGTCAGAGTGTCACATAATCCTACAATGATAACGATTGTGGCTATTTCTAATTTATTTATCTTGCCTTTTATTTCGCTAAACTAGTTCTGGGGTGAATTAATCAAGATTAGGAAGGCTAAATTATGCAGGTGTTTCGCTTACCGGTTCTTTCAGATAATTACATATTTCTGCTCTACGACGATAAACAAAATATTGCTGCTGTAGTTGACCCGGCCCAAGCGGAACCTGTTTTAACAAAACTCCAGAAACTCAATGCAGAATTAATCGCAATTTTTAACACTCATCATCATTTCGACCACGTAGGTGGTAATCAGAAATTAATTGAGAAATTCCCCCAACTCACAGTTTATGGTGGAAGTTCCGATAAAGGCAGAATACCGGGACAAAAAGTATTTCTCGAAGATGGCGATCGCGTTTCTTTTTCTCATCGCACGGGTGAGGTTTTATTCGTTCCCGGACATACTCGCGCTCATATAGCTTATTACTTTCCTCCCGATGATTATACGGAGACAGGAGAATTATTCTGTGGAGATACTTTGTTTGCTGGTGGCTGCGGCCGGCTGTTTGAAGGAACACCAGCACAGATGGTAAATTCACTGTCTAAGATTCGCGCTTTACCGGATAATACAAGGATTTGGTGCGCTCACGAATATACTTTGAAGAATTTAAAATTTGCCATGACTGTAGATGGTAATAATTCTGAACTTCAAAAGCGATTTGAAGAAGTTAAAGCATATCGCAGTCGAAATCAAGCTACCGTTCCCTCTTTGTTGGGAATAGAAAAAAATACAAACCCATTTCTCCGATGGGAAGAACCTGCTTTACAATCTGCTGCAAATACTAAAGATTCGGTGGAAACTTTTGGTAGATTGCGAGAAATGAAAGATAATTTTTAAATGGGAATTGGGGATTGGGGATTGGGGATTGGGCATTGGATATTGGTAATATAATTATTAATTAATTTGAATAGTCTAACTGTAAAGCTCAAATACTTATTAAACTTCTCTAAACAATTAGGAAAAGAAGCATCTAATACTCCTTTTCCTTTAATATTATTGGCTAACTAAGCAACTTCAAATTCAGCCCGGAATAATAAATCATCGAAGTCATTATCTCCACCACCAAATAAGTCTTCAAAGCCAAAAGTATTCTCATCAACTAAACGAATATGCTCTACTCCATCAGGGTTTGCTCCGAGGAATGAGAAGTAAGCAAGTGGGTCTTCCCCTTGTTGATTATTGGGATTTTGAGAGAGAAATTCTTGCGCTGTTCCATTCGCGATAATAAACGGAGCTAATAAATTTCCTCCGGTAAACTGTTGAGCTTCGGTGGTGTTTCGATTCAATTCAAAAGCTCTTCTTGTAATAGCAGCTTGAGCATAACCGTTATCACCAGGATTTAAAGCATTACCAAATTCATCTAAAACGGTTCCCTGATTATCTTCAATCACGTAAAAACCAACTAAATTGTTAAAAGCAGCTTCGCTGGTAACCTCCAATAAATTAGCCGTTACCTGTTGATTCTCTGATGACCTAAAATCAAGCTGTAAATCTTGTGGAGCATCATCTTCAAAAGCACCACCTACAGACTGCTGTGGTAAATCGTTAGTTGTCACCGTAATTCGTGCAACTTCATAACCATCAGCAGTAAAATCAGCATTTGCAAATCTAGGTTCGCTCAAAATTCTTCCGTCTGCTGCAAAACCTTGATGAAGTCCAACTACACCATTTTCTTCGGTTCCAGTATTTGGCGAACTTTGACCGAAAAATGCAGTACTGTCTTCTGCTTCGTCATTGACTTCGGTTCCAGCATCTAAAACTTGGTTTCCTGTAACAACAAAATCAGCACCCAAGAAATTACCGTTTTCATCAAAAATCTCGAATGCTTCAGGATTCCCATTTGCAATAAAAGCATCGTTGGAAGGGAGAACCATAGATGCATAATTGAAGAAACGACTGCTTGCTAATGAACGGTCTAAAGTAAACGTCAGACTAGTAGTTTCACCAGTATCAATTGGACCTGGTGTTGCTCCTCCGGGAGCGGTAATTGTCCCATCTACTAAACCAGCACCGCTGCTAATAAACTCGCGAGAAATAAGACTGGTATTTCCATCTTCTGCTAAGCTTTCCAAACCAGCAGATGCAGGTCTACCACGGTCATAAGTATCAAAAGTTCCATCATGAAAACCAACCCATAATGGTGTTAACAACGTTCCATTATCGGGAGCTAGGTTTTCAACAGTTACGGTAACTTCCACCAAATCGGGTGGTGGAGGTGTATTATTATCTTCATCACCAACAACTAGCTGACCGCGAATTGCACCACCAGGAAATTCTTCAGTGTGAACGTTAAAGTATAAATCTAAATCTTCGTTTTCTTGGGTATCGCGAATTTCAGCGACAAATTCACTCAAATCATTATTAGCAGAATCCGTCTCTTCCCAACTCCCCGCTAAAGTGACCGAACCATTTTCATTGAGAGTTACATTTAAATCTTCGTCTTGATTTCCTTGAATATTTAGCTGATTACCAAGTTCTGGAGCAACAGTATCAAATAAACTAAAGACTACTCCTCCATTTTCTCCCCGTGGTGCATTGTGAATGTGCAGTCTAGTAACATCATCGCTGGTATCGTCAGGAGTTTGCGCTCCACCTGCGACTAAACCATTCGCTCCAAAATCCAAACCCGAAACGGTCAAACTATATTCAAGAGCATCTCCCGTGTCATTAAGAGTGAGAACCGAAGTTCCGCTAGCATCACCATCACCACCCGTAACTTCT
>CAKZYM010000058.1 GCA_937884685.1 uncultured Calothrix sp. | reverse complement strand
TAACTTCGGACATAGAGTCAATAGCAACTCTATGGCAACCTGTCCATGGTGAACGTATGTATAATGCTCAGAGGCAAAGCTTCTATGGTATGGCAATAAGTAAAGACTTAGCTTTGGAAATGGAAGTATTTGATTCAGAAAATCAAGACAGAAAGTTTTTGTGCGTTCATTCCAAAGAAGAAAAAAAGATATTTGATAGAAACGGTTTTACTAAAGAAGCTACTGAAACTGAGATTGATGCTCTAAAGAACAGGGTTTGTGAATTGAAAACTTTCACCACAATAAAGCCCGAAGTCGAAGATGTGGGTGACCCTATTTCCATTGCGATATATAAAAAAGGGGAATCAAATCGTGACCATGACTGGATGACTTACGAAACCGAAAAGTACATATGCACCTGTGATGAAGTCTGGGGGGATTGGTTAAGTGTAACTTCCAAGGAAAGTGGAAAAGAGATTTTTAATAATTTTGGTTATACCAATAATGCTTCTCAAAATGATAAAGATGCACTGGGTCAGCTTGCAAGTGAATTAAAAGCTGAACAAGATTTAGAGGATTTGCAAAGAGAGGAGGAAGAGAGGGAGAGGGAAGAGGAAATGCTGAGGAGGGAAAACGAGGAATTAGATGAATTAACAGCATATGAAGCATTTCTCGATAGTGGCGCATATTACGACAGTCCAGAGCAAAGTTTTGGCACACAACCAGAAGGTGCGGAAGGTTATGCCACCATGCCTTTTGGTAAGGAAGAAAAGGATATAGACCTGGATTTATAAAAATACGCAATGACAAATAACTTCACATCGTCTAAATCAAAAATTCACTACTACACAGAAGTAAGTGACGTTGAATTAATTATCCAGCTACTTGAACAAAGCGGAGTCAGCCAGACTTTCATCTCCCCAATGGGACTGCTTCTCTTGCTCACTATCTTCGCCATCATTTGGGTTAAAGTTCTAGGTGGCAATACATCCAAAGGCAATAAACATAAACTTGCCCGTGCTAAATGGGCGAGAAGGCGCGAGAAAAGAAATGCCCGCAATATTGCCAGCAAGCAGATAGAAGGACGCAGGCATAACGAAGTGGCTCTTTATATCAGCAGAACCAAGGTCGCAAAGCCACTTAAAGTTGATGGTAAATATCTAATTCATATTCCAAAGAGCGCACAAAGGATATATTTACCAGATGCTAACCGAGGAGCCTTAGTTTGTGGCGCTCCTGGTAGCGGTAAAACCTACTCCTTTATTACTCCAGCCTTACGCTCAAGTATTGACCAAGGTTTTCCGATAATCCTTTATGACAATAAATACAACTTGTATAAATCCCAAACAGCCAAGATTGCTGGATATGCAATAGAACGGGGTTACAAGGTTTCGGTTTTAGCCCCTGGTTTTGCAGAAAGTACGATTGCTAATCCACTTGACTTATTGAAGGATGAAACTGATGCGGCGATGGCTAGGCAGTTAGCCGTGACTCTAAATAAAAATTTGAAACTAGGAGATGGGGATAAAGACAGTTTCTTCACAAATGCTGGGGATTTACTAACCCAAGCTGTGTTTCAACTGGCTAAGGTAACAAGTTATCCCGATATTTTAATGTGTTATGTAATTCTTTCCCTGGATAATTTAGCTTTAAGAATTCAAAACGCTGAATTAAATCTTTGGGTAAAATCCAGTTTCTCTCAATTCCTTTCCGTTGCCAAAAGCGACAGAACGGCAGCCAATATTATAGGTACTACTCTGGGACTTTTCACGCGATTTCTCATTCCAGAACTACTGTCTGTATTTTGTGGTCAAACTGATTTACCCCTCAAGCTTAAAGGCAGGCAGATGGTGGTTTTTGGGATGGATGATGAGAAAAGAGATGTAATTTCACCCCTTGTTGCTTCTGTGTTGCACCTACAGGCAACTCTAAATCTAGCCAGACAATGATCATGTCCGCTAATTTTATCCCTCGATGAGTTACCCACTATTTATTTACCTTCCCTTGAGGATTGGCTGAATCAAAAGCGGGAGAACGGACTGGTCGGAATTTTAGGAGTTCAAAACTTATCCCAGCTAGAAAAATCCTACGGTGATAAGGGTGCTGAAACTATTTTCACAGGCTGTATGACCAAAGCTTTTTTTAATCCAGGGAGCAGAAAAGCGGCTGAGAATTACAGTAAATAT
>CAKZYM010000057.1 GCA_937884685.1 uncultured Calothrix sp. | reverse complement strand
ATGATTGGGAAAAACTGTTAAAAAATCATCTAAATCGCGGATAGCCATGTCGATATATCCTTGTAAAACATCTTGATATATCACGAATTCATACAATTGTTTTGCAGTAGAAATATCATCAAAGGCTAAGTAGTAAAGAGCTAAATTTAAAGTATTTTGCCAGTCTTGAGGATTTTCTTCATATTTTGGTTTAGCTAATTTGATTGCATTCGCAAAGTCAGTTTGTGCTTTATCTGGTTGATTTAGTGCTTTGTAAGCTAAAGCGCGTAAGTATAAATTCCAATCATTATCTTCTTTTAACTCAATAGCACGATTTAAATCTTCAAGTGCTTTGTTATATTGCTGTAACATTAGATAATATAATATCCGATTGCTCCAGGCAGGTTTAAATAAAGGGTTAATTTCTGAAGCTTTATCGTAACAAATAATTGCTTCATCGTATCGTTTTAAACTTCTCAGCGCATTACCCCTAGCAGTCCATGCATCTTTATCGAAACAAGTAATTATTTCCTCGTAATGCTTTAAATCTCTCATCATATTACCTTGACCAGCCCATGCATATTCAAATAAAGGGTTAATTTCTAAAGCTTTATCAAAACAAGTAATTGCGTCATCGTATCGCTTCAAACCCGATAATGCATTACCCTTACCATTCCAGGCAGATTCATATGAAGGATTAATTTCTAATGCTTTATCGTAATGAGTAATTGCTTCCTCATAACGTTTTAAATTTCTCAATGCATTACCTCGACCACTCCAAAAATCAGCATTTTGAGGAAATAATTTAATCAATATTGTAAAATAATTTAATGCTTCTTCATAGCACTTTATTTTTAACAAATACCGACCAAAACTCATTTGTGAATTTTCTAGTTTCTGAGGAAATTTATCAGTAAGTCTCAAAAATAAATTAGTTAAAGAAGATGCATACTCACCCGCTTCTACCCGATACCCTTTAGCTTTAATTTGCCCATCACGAGGATTTTTAATTCGCTCTATTTCTACTAGATAATTTAATGCATAACGAATCTGAAAACTACACCACAATCGTTCCCAAATATTCCCTTTTACTATTAAATTTGCTGTTGGTTGGATAATGAATTTTTCAAGTGATATATCGAACTGTCTTAACAAATCCACCGCGTCATAAACATATTTAGCAGCAGGATATCTTTTCACTGCTTCTTGATAGCGTTTTTCCCAAGTCTTACCTAAACTCGGACGGTAATTACCTATATTCAAAGGTAAATTATCGTTTTCCAAGCGTCGTAGATTTTCTACAACATTTCTAAAAGTTCTATCGTTGCTACTTGCAATTTTTGGATATTGTTCCGGCTTCGGTGTGATGTCAGTATTAGAAATAGTTGCAGCGAGTACATCAACAATGGCATCATCATCAGGTTCCGGTAAATCATAAACTGTAAACCGCTGCCATAATTTGGGATACCTTTGCCATTGCAGCTGTTCCCAAGGATTAGCTTCTCCCTGAAATCGGGACTCCTTTTCATTCCTAGCTGTAGCAATTACCAGTATTTCTGCTTTCCCGCAAAATTGTTCGTATTTTTCCAAAGCACTCAGCAATCGTTCTTGTAACGGTACATTTAATGGTTCCGAAAGACTTTCTTCAGCTCTAGGATTTTTTTCTTCATTGCTACGATGCATTCTACGGTTGAGATCGTCGAGTAGAAACAATAATTTACGTTCTGTACCAAATTCTTCTGGCGATCGCGCTGGAACATCTAGCCATTCTCCTGGTTTAAAATAAAATACTGTCCAACCTAGATTGTTATAGCGCTCTGCTAATTCTACAGCTTCCCGCGTTTTACCTATTCCCGTTCTGCCCAAAATTAACAACCAGCGATGTTCTTCTAAAATTTGTTGCAATTCCTTACGGATGTTACGATTTGCAACCCTCTGCTGATAGGGAATATTATGGTCTGCTAAGGAGTCATTATATTTTCCACCAAAAATCTGCTGTTTAAGGTTTTTACTTTGTGGTTTAATTACCTCAAAAGCAAATGTATTTCTAGGAATACGACGCGAACGGTGTTTCTTTTTTACCGAATTGATAATGTTATAAAATGCGGTTCCTAAAGCAACTAAACCACCACTACTTACAATTAAGGTTTTGATGATTTGTTTGTTATTTTGGTAAAAATCCTGAATTGTCTGGGAAAAAGCCAATACACCTAAGTGGGATAACATCTATCAACCCCAGAAGCTAGCTTTACTCTCTGAGAATAATGAGAGGTAGCAGGAAATACAAGTACAAACAGATACTTTTAAACAAGATTTATGCTTATACTGAGTTGAAATCTTGACCAAAATTGTAGGTCAGTGTAGTCCTCCGGACATCCCTCTCCTTGATAAGGCTACCGTGTACACAGAAGTCTTAAAATCCTATCTGGAAGCGGCTTTCGGATTTAGGTAAAAATCACTCAAAGCCTGTCATTGCGAGGAGGAACGACGACGCAATCGCATAAGTGCGGACATTATTGCGATTGCTTCGCTTCGCTCGCAATGACGATTTAAGGGGTCTAAAATCCCTGAAACGTAATCCTGAGAATGATTTTATTATAGATAGCAATAGTTTTATTCTCAAAATTACTGATTGGTGCGTGACGCAGATAAACCTTATTGCTACGTTCAAAGTTCTTCATAGCATTACAGCACCCTACTATAAAAATATATTTAATTAAATAAATTTGTTTATTACCAACTACCAATTACCAACCCCTACAAAAAAACCACCCGTAAAACACGAGCAGTTTTATTTCTAATTACGAATTACGAATTACGAATTACGAATTATTTTTTCCCCCGACGTTCGTAATTTTCCCAAGGTGGCTGAAAACCCCTTCGTTGCAAAAAATCTTCTTGTATTTGCTGCATTTGATTCGCTATTTCCGGGTCTTGTTCACCGCTAGCCATATTCTCGATTTGCAGTTGCTCTA
>CAKZYM010000056.1 GCA_937884685.1 uncultured Calothrix sp. | reverse complement strand
AAGTACAGTAACAAAAGATGAGCCGGTTTTAGTAAGGTTGTAAATGAAAGGGAGTTGGGAGTTAGGAGTTAGGAGTTAATAACTATTTCTCCTTGTATCCCTCTCCCAATTATCAATTAAGTCGGTAGGTACAAATAAATCTATCTATGTAACGAAATGTAAAAATCCTTAAACTCTTGCGATTACTTCGCTTCACTTCGTTACGCTCGTAATGACGTAGTTAGGTTTTATCGTACTTATCTACTTACAAATTATTAATTATCAATTACCAATTCCCCCATCTCCTTATTTAGCGACTTTCGCTACCACAGTCCGATGACGAGGACTATTAGGAGTAATTGTTGGAGTTTGAAAACCAGCTTTGATTAAGGCTTGTTGAATATCTAAAGTCATATACTCATCCAAACAAGGTTCGGTGCTTTTGAGCAAAGTGAATACGTAAGGGGGCATTTTCTGATAAACTTCAGACTGGGGATTCATGTCCATAATTGCAAAATGACCGTTAGAACGCAACACTCGTTTGACTTCAGCAAATATTTTTTGAGTTGCTGATTGCGGTAATTCGTGACAGGTGAGGAAAATTGAAACCAAATCAAATGAATTATCTGGTAATCCTGTAGATTCTGCTGCTGCATGAACCCAATTGATATTAGCTTGACGCTGCCGGGAACGATAGTTAGCAACTGATAGAAAATAAGGTGATAAATCTAAGCCGGTAACTTTGGCTTGGGGATAAAGTTCTTGTAGAGCGAAGCTACTTAAACCAACACCGCAAGCTAAATCTAAAATATCTTGAGGTTGGGGAATTTGTGGTTTGAGTACATTGTGATAAGAAGCGCGTAATTTTGTATCTCCTTCTAGTTCACCAGCTTTATTAAAAAGTGTAGAGTGAACTGTTAAAGCTGCAACTTCCAGTTCTAAAGCTGGTTTCCAACCAAGATTACCTTCTTCGTAAGCATGAAATGAATCGAAATAATAATCGGGATAAGAAACATTCTTGTTTTCTACCTGCTTAATTTCACTTTCCCAATCTATAGCTTTCATTTCTTCTACTTGCTGTCTCCAAGGAACACCAACTTTTTCCCCGCGTTTAATCATCATTTGACGGGCTTGATGCTTGGCTATACCATACAGTGGCTTTATTCCTAGCAATCCATTTATCAAGCGCGTAGATAGCGGAACAGTATTTTTTGTAGCGATAACCATCAGTAATATTTACTAATAAATTTATTGATTTTGGGATTAGGCTCCAGCCTGCCTAGAAGAATAATAAGCTTTCAAAAGACTTTTATTTGGATTTGAAAAGAATATTTAACAGAAAGTGGGAATTGGGGAAATTCTTGAGTAACAAGTAGCAAGTAGCAAGTAGTGAGTAATGAGCAAGGAACGAATTGCAATTTGCTGCTTATTAGAAACTTGCTACTTCAAACTTTTCACTGCTCACTGCTCACTGCTCACTGTTAACTGTTCACTGTTCCCCGTTCTTTTTCAAAGCTAGCAACATTTCCATTTGTGTTAAAGATTTGTTGGGACTGGTTGCGGTAACTCCGATTCCGCTAATTGAGTTGAGCATAGCGGATGCTTCTGGTGTGGGTGGAAAGAAACGAGTGGCAAATGGCTGGGCTTTTTCCATATCTAAATAAAAGTAACCACCGTTTTCTTTTGGCAGTGTTCCCGTTATTTTCTGGAAGCTTTCGCTACTGTTAAGGGGTTGCAAGCCTTTGTTTGATAGTGTTTCGGCTATTGGTCCCCCAAGTGCTACTAGTGCGGTTTCATCATTTAACCAACCATGAGCTAAGAATGCACCTTGTCCGGGAATTTGCCATTCTGTGATTTGTTTTCCGTTGATGTCTTTCTGACCTATTTTGATTGATTGATTTTTGGCAAGGTTATCTAATTTGCTGAATGTAGCTTCTGCTGTTTTACGGTCTGTGGTGTGAAATAGGAATGCTCCTCCGAAGCCAATTTGCTTTAATAATCCTTGATTTACGGGGATTGCGGCTATACCAAATTCCCCATCCATCCAGCCAAATATGTCTTTGTCTAAATCGAGATTGAGCTGTTTTAATTGTCCGCGTGCATTTTGAAGTACTTGACCCAGTTCTGGAGTATCTTTTGCTTGCTCTGTAAAAGCATTCCACCATTTACTAATACCTCCTCCACTGACTAGAGCGATTGTATCCTGGGGTAGTTGGGACAGTACTTTTCCGGGTGTTTTTTCGTATTGGAATTTGACCTTTTGCGGGTCTAGGTTGGTATTTGCTTTAAGTCGCAATCCTTTATCATCAACACCGATTCCTGCAACAAAAGATTTGACTTGCTTGAGTTGTTCTAAAGTTTGTGGTGGTAGCTGTTGTGCTTGGGGGTTAGTTGCGAGTAATTTTTGCACCATACCGGAATAGTCGGGTACGTAAACTTGTGCCAAGGTATTCTCTAAGTTGAGGTTGCTTCCTATTAGTTGAGAAGTACCTGCTTTTGCAAAAAATGAAGGTTCTCCCTTTGATGTATCAATTGCTTGCTTTAGTGCATTTTCGGAAGGAGAAAATAACACGCGGTCGTTTAATATGGTGCTGTATGTCGGACTTCCTTGTCCTTTAGTTTCCTGGATTTTCTGACCTTTGTAATCAGTTTCTTCGATTTTGACGTTTTTTTGCTGTTTCAGTTTGTTAGTGAAATTTAAAGCTTCGACCTTATCTTTAATTCCTACCACCATTAAGATATTTGGATCTGGTGATGTTGTGGTTTTATTTTGCGCGGGTTGGACGGGTGATGGGGGTAATACGGCTACCATGACACCACCAACCCAAGGTTTTAAGTCTTTATCGTAGCTAATACTATTGTCAGCAGAAAAACTTTCATTAAAGCTCTTTATCCCCTCAGCTACTATTTTCTGGGCTTCGGGAGTACCAAATTCTTCTAATTTTGACCAAACTTTGGGGTCTGTGGCAATATAAGTAGCCATCATCGCATCATCTGGAACGAGTTTGGCGCTAGCGACTGCATCAGAAATACCTCCTGATGGGCCACCTTTTAAATACATATAAGTCGCAATACCCCCGACGATGACTACAGCAGCACCGAGAGCAGGAATTAAAAATTTAGGTTTAAGTTTAGACATTCTTCGTATTCTCTTTCTTATAAGGTTAAAGGTTAGGAGTTAGGAGTTAAGAGTTAGGAGTTAGGAGTTAGGAGTTAAGAGTTAGG
>CAKZYM010000055.1 GCA_937884685.1 uncultured Calothrix sp. | reverse complement strand
AAAACTGCGGTGAAATCTCTTTCTTCAAATAATCCAAGGTTAACGCTACCTACTGCTGTCAAACGCTTGTTGATACGATAATCAACACCAGTGGTTAAAACACCACCAAACTGTGTATTTTCAGTAGTGACACCAGCACCACCACCAATAAACGGACGCAATCCACCAGGTGTCTGACCAAAATCATAGGTTACGGGTACGTATATTGTGGCATGACGGTCGCCTTCTTCAAATAACTTACCTGTTGCCTTCGGACGTACTGAAAAACGGTCGTTTATCGAAAGTTTGCTTTCCAATGCTGCACCACGATTAGAAGCACCGACACCAAAGTAGTTGAGGGGTTTCTCTTGTGCGAATACACTCATAGGTGCGGTAACTGCAACTGTGCAAGCGAAACCAATGGAGATTAAAGAAGCAATGGAGAATTTCATGATTATTATCCTTGATAAAATAGTTTTTGTTTTCCCCCTCTACTTAATAGGTCGAGGGGAAAGGGATGAGGTTGATTGCAGACAGAATTGTATTTAAATTGAGAAAAAGTTTCGTGCCACAATTACATTCGTATCGCGATAGAAATGCGAACGTTTGCAATCATGTATTTAGCTAATCAATATAGATAGACTTTGCTTGTTAATCACCGTCAAAATAGTGATTTAAAGTCTAAATAATGATTTTTTTGCTATGGGTTTGGTTAAAGATTCTTGGCTGTAGACTTTCTATTTCGATTGTATTTATAGAAAGTTTAAGTTACGTTATCGCCAAACTTGCTGCCGAACAATGTATCGTTTATTTATCTGTTTCAAAACAGAAGCATCTTCTGTTTAATCGCCCGTATTCACTTTTTTTGTACCGCCTTTTAACGGATTAAGTAAGTTGTTGAAAGATTTCTCTCTCATGTATATAGATATATCGTATTGGAAATTCCGACTGATATTCTTGTATGTCACTATCGTAACTGGCATATTTTCAAATCTTTCTTTTAAAAAGGATTATCCCGGTAACAACAAACCTATCAACCATCCGCTTATCAGTCCTATTTCCAAAACAACTGACAATAATATAAAAGTATTGTATCTGCTCGAACGACGCTCAAGTTCAGAAGCCGCAACGAAAAGCACCCCAGCTATCAGCAAAGCCCAAAAAGTAGCAGTAGATAAGCCATATACACCACCCGTATAGCTTCCCAATACAGCAATTCCCGCTAAACCAACTCCTTTAAAAGTCACCCAAATGGTTTCAGCAATAATTCTACTATTAAGATTGTCAATATTAGATAGCTTAGCTTTTTTACGGTTTTTAACTACAAAGAAAATATCAAAAGTCAGCCAAGCACTAACCATTACACTAACCCCAGCCAAAGTCCCCATTCCCAAACCAACCCATGCTCCGATAATCCAGTTACCAGCGATTAAACCGTAGGAAATACCGACCAAAAACCCTAAAACTGCTGCTGCTGCAATTAACCAAGAAACAACTCGAAACCAAAAACCAAAAAAACCAACTCCAAGTACAAACCTAGCAGCTTCCGCAGACCAACCTAATGCTAAAACTCCATAAAAAGCAAATATCCACCAAGGTACATTAACAAAACTTAAAAATACACCCAAACAAGAATAAATCACCCACGCAGAAAATAACCACAATACAGTTTTCATTTATCTTTTATTTAATTATTGAAAATAAGAGAGAGGGGGGAGAGGGGGAAGAGGGGGAAGAGGGGGAGACAAGGGGACAAATAATTCATAACTCCTTAAATCCAAAATCCAAAATCCAAAATCCAAAATCTTATAACTCCTAACTCCTAACTCCTAACTCCTAACTTTTACCTTTTACTTTCAAAACTATTGAGCCATTCTTGTACTAATTGTCCGGCAATTTCTCGGCTTCCTAAACCAATAGCGAGAGCGATACTAACTGAAATTGCACCGAGAGAAAGTCCAAAGGCTAAATTTACAATATCTGTTGCTATTCCTATTTGTTGTAATGCCATTGTGCTAACAAAAGCAATAATTGTAATACGTGCTGTTTGCGCTAAAATCCGAGCTTGGGAAATACCTGAAGTAAGTATTAAGTTGAAGGCTAAGTTTGCGAAATATAAACCTATGCCAAAAACTAATAATCCTGCTAATACACTACCGAAGATAATAATTATTCCCTGCATGATAGCTGTTAAAGTAGCCAAACCCAAAATATTTAGAGCCGTGACTATCGCAAACAATATGATTCCAACTCTTGCTACAATTCCAATAATTTCCGATGGAGTTTTGCCTAAAGAATTGTTTTGAAGTTGAGATGATTGATTTGGGAGACCAAGCCAAAAAGGTAAATTATTAAAGTTAATCCCAGTTAAGAGGTTTGTTAATAATTCTTCAACATATTTTCCAACTAAATAACCGATAAAGATAATTACCGTAGCAGTTAACATTTGAGGTAAAACGGTAAATATCTGAGTAAACATGTTAACCGCAGGTGTTGAAACTGCTGCGATATCAAGTTTATTCAAAACGGTAATTGCTGTAATAATCATAACTAGAACGTAAGCAAAGGTACCTCCGAGCCATGATAAAGAACCTTTTGCAGCCGCGCTCATGCCAAATTTAGCCCCTAACTGGTTAGCTCCAACAGCGGCTAAAAAGCTAGTAATAATATTGCGTATAGTTGTGGCAATAATCGAACCCAATAAACCGATTAATACCGCACTTAATATATTAGGTAAATACAGTAAAAACTCTTGAAGTAATTTTTGGAGTGGTTCTAAAGTACTTTGTAATCCTATAGTATCTAAGATAATTGGTAGAAAGAATAGGAAAATAAACCAGTATAATGCTTGAGGAATTGCGTTGCTTAATGATAATTTATTTTGTTGAGTAGAATCTCCTAACTGACTATTTATTCGCTCGTCTAACCGCAACATATTTAAACTGCGAGTTGCTGCAAATTTAACTGTTTTTGCGATTAACCAAGCAACGAATAATAAAATTACTGCACCGACTAAATTAGGTAGATAACTATTAATATTTGTCAGAAGAGCATTAATCGGTTTGGTAAATTGCTTTAACTGGAGTGTTTCCAAAACAGCTATTAGACTAATGCCGAAAATAATGGAGAAAAGCCCTATCGGTATCCACTTTTCTAGCTTGAAGCTTTCTAATTTATTTGAATTACTTCTGATTTTGCCAGCAATACGGTTATCTAATTGAATTCGTCTTAGAAAACTGCGAGCAGTAGCTGCAATAATTGCTGCGAAAAGTAAACCTATTAGGAGAATCCCTAAAGCACCAATTATATTAACAATTGATGAGCCTAAATTTGTTGTGATGCTGCTTACAAATTGATTCACTGTCTCTGATATATTTGTTGACGCTAAATTAAAATCTGCAAAATACTCAAAAAGTTTTGTTAACACAAGAATCCTTGATGACCAATTAATTAGTAAAGTATTTTTACCAGGAAAGCTGAAAGATATCAAGTATCAAATTAAAGTCTTAATTATTTGATAAAATCACCCGAACCTATACCCCTATTTTTTTTGAAAAATAATAAAAAGCCTTGAATATCAAACTTTTCTATTTTGAGTACACCGCATAATAAAGATAAAAAATTCCCAAGCTGATAATGAGATATTGGTACATCAGGGTTGGAATGGGTAGAAGGTAATTGGTAATGGGTAGTAGGTAGTAGGTAAGAGGTAATATGAATAATATTTATCCGTGAAAGCTTTTAGCTGCTTTTTTATTACACATTTAGAATTACTTGTATAACTCAAACTACTTAATTAATTTTTGCTATTTGTAGCGTTATCCCCAATTATCAAT
>CAKZYM010000054.1 GCA_937884685.1 uncultured Calothrix sp. | reverse complement strand
GGGGGATCTCAAAAGTTTCGAGTATCATTTATAGCTTTCAAAACATCCTCTTAGAAACTAGAATCTCTTTGACCATTCATAGCTCAGAAAAGGGAGAGGTTTTTATTTTGAAAACGTAAATCTCGGATTAATGATGACTTTATAAATAAATGTATTATTTACAACCAATAATATCTTTGGTGCAAATACTTGGTTATTTTTATTTCTATATCGTTGACTAAGCATGCTGAGTCATTATATTTACCGAGATAAATTAAAACTTTTTAAAGGCTTCATTTACATTTTTGAATGGCTTTATGTAAAAAAAATATAAAAATTGGCGTAATTAGCTAGTCTTGACGGTTAAGAAAGGATATGCAAAGATTCTTTAAATAATAAAACCACTTAATAAAATACGGGTATATAAAGAAACCATAATACCTGGGTTAGCGTCTCAAGAGCCTATATACTATGTAATTGTCCATGAGTCGAAAAACTATTCTCGGCATTGCTTTTACTACAATTGTGTTAGCTAGTGCAATGAACACAAAACCCGTACCGGGTCATACGTCTATGAGCAAACCAGATGTGAAGGATTCATTGTTAATTGCATCACGTCCGGTTAAACTATCTCATGCCGTTAAAACTAGCGATTTGGAAAAATCTATATTTGAGAAAATCAATCAATATAGAGTTTCTAAAAAACTGCCAAAGTTAAAGCTAGATAGCAAAATTTCTAAACAAGCAAGGATTCACAGTCAAAATATGGCTAAACATCGAGTCCCGTTTAGTCATAATGGATTCGCTAAAAGAGTGGATGGTATTTCTATCCGTTATAAAAGTGCATCTGAAAACGTTGCTTTCAATTTTGGCTATGAAGACCCAGTTGGAGAAGCTGTAAGAGGTTGGATTGAGAGTCCTGGACATCTCAAAAATATTAAGGGTAAATATAACTTAACTGGGATAGGTGTGGCCTTAAATAGCGAAGATGAATATTATCTTACACAAATTTTTATTCGTAGTAGATAAGTTTGATTTATTATTTTTTTAACAATAAAGTAGTGTTTGACCAGAATTTTAAGATGGCAAACACTGCATTGATTTTTTAAGGATTCATGGAATTACAAGACTTTCAGGTTTGCGATCGCGATTTTGATGAAGCGACTTTATCGGAATATCTAAAATGTGAAGCGATTGCTGTAGATACCGAAACCATGGGACTCTTACCTCTAAGAGACCGTTTATGCTTGGTGCAGATAGCGGACGATAAAGGTAAGGTGACGGTTGTTCGGATTGCTAAGGGACAAACCGAAGCACCCAATATGAAAAAACTTTTTGAAGCAAATAACGTTATAAAAATATTTCACTTTGCTCGTTTTGACCTAGCGACATTGCGTCATTACCTAGGAATAATGGTAAATCCGGTTTTCTGTACTAAAATCGCGAGCAAATTAGTTCGGACTTATACTCCCAGACATGGATTGAAAGAACTAGTGTCGCAATTAGAAGAAGTAGAACTTGATAAAAGCGCTCAATCTTCTGACTGGGGTAATGCAGAGAATTTATCCGATGCTCAACTAAGTTATGCTGCAAACGATGTACGCTATTTAGTCAGCATCCGGCAAAAGTTAGTAGAAATGCTTAAACGTGAAGAGAGGTTAGAATTAGCTGAAGATTGCTTTAAATGTTTACCAACTATAGTGCAACTGGATTTATTGCAGTTTCAAGGTTTATTTGAGCATTAATTCATAGAAAATAACAGTGGGAGACGTAGCAGTGTTACGTCTCTACATAGGTTTGATATTTTTAATACAATATGTGCGAATACAATATGACTATTAGTTCAAAATTGGAAATCCAAAATCCGTCTTGAAAACTTTAAGGGGAAGAACATCTCCCCCTCAAGTTTAGTCTTCGACACGTTACGCTAAGGCAAAATCCAAAATCTAAAATCTAAAATCTAAAATCCTAGGACTTATCCATATTTGCTGCTTGGTCTTTCATTCTATCTACAACGTTGTAATCATCATTACCAGCAGGAGTCATTGATTCTACAATCCCCTCAGTAGGACCACCAATTGCTTTCCATGCAGCAAGTCCACCTTTAAGTTCCGATACATTTTTAAAACCGGAGTTTCTTAAAGCTTGTGCAGCTTGGGTCGTTTCGTCATCGCTACGACCATAAACATAGATGTCACGGCTTTTGGCTAAGCTTTTTGCAGCTGCATCTCCTAAACCGTCCATCGTCATTGGTAAAGCACCCATGACGCGACCTTCATTATAAGTTTGTCGGTCGCGCACATCGATAATGGTAAATGCAGGTTCACCCCACTCCAAACGGGATTTTAGTACGTGAGCATCAGTTCTCTTTTTGGTTACAGGAGGTTGGCTTGGAATAATATTTTCAATTGGGTTAGTCATGTGTTCTCTCTTTTTATTCTTTATTTACTTAACTAGTAAAAGTATTAAAGATTAGTAACAAATAATTAGAAAAACCAAACGATATATGTTAAACGTGAACCGACTACCTCTTAAAAAAATAGCTTACCGCAAGGACAACAATATTTAACTGTATGATTTAACTAAAATTTGCCATAAATTTACCAGCATCAATAGTAGCTCTGATAAGCTAAACTTTGACACTTTTACAAGTCTTCTATTCATTCAACAATTAAAACTTAACGCTCAAACCTATATGAATTACTCCTTCTTCAGAAGTAATCTTGTAATTATTTATTCAATTATTTATCTAACGATAGGTACAGAAGACCAATAGATAGCTGTATGTGAAGCTAAGAGAAAAGAGGTTCAAGGTTAAAGGTTTCAGTTATAGATTGGTTAAGCATTAGCATTCAACCCGAGCAAACTGTTCACTGTTCACTGTTCACTGTTCACTGTTAACTGATAACTGTTCACTGTTCACTTTGACTTTCAAAAAAGTTGACCAGCCAGTCTTTGACACTATGAGTAGCGCGACAGTCATCTTCGTTATAACGCTTGATAATTTCTAATAAGGAGCGGTCGCTACTTTTCAACCACCTATCGTACCAGTAAATACACTTTGCTCCTGTGGCTTCTTTATCACGCCATTCAAATCCTAACCACTTAGCAATTGATTTTAAAGCGTAACTTTCTAATGGTAATACTAATGTTTGAGTAAGCTGTTCGTAAATATCAACAAATCGGTCTAAAACCGGCAGAACTTTTTTAGAAGGAGTACGGTAAATTTTTGCTAATCTTTGAACCGTATCAAATTCATAAACACAAAAATGATAAATTGGTGCATCGGGATATTGCCAAACTAATTCTAAAAACTGCTGCCAAATTAATCCTTCTTCTGAAGGCTTTTCTGCTAAAAAAGAATAAAATTGCTCGGAGTTATTTTCCCTATCAACAACAAGAACCCCTAACAAATAATTTAAATTTAAATCTGGCTGGGCTTCGATATCAAAATAAAGCTCTATCGGGGCTGTATAAGTAACAGTTTCATATACTACTGGGTCAATTTCGGCAGTTGTAGGATATTCAAATATCTCTTTATCGCTTGGTTTTAATAAAGTCAACAATTCTTCACCAATTGTTGATTCAATCAACGCTTCGGGTAAAAGCAGGGGACGATTTTCGAGTAAAGATTTTCCTTGCAAAATAAGATTGGTCGCAGTTCCATTCCCAAATCCAGGTAAATCTTCTAATTCTGAAGGTAAAGTTTGTGAAAGCGATTCTAAAGTCGTAATATCAAGAACCTTTAACTGACTATAGCGTCCTGGGGTTACTCCCGGAACCAGGGAAAGGTGGCTTTGGCTAGAAGCAGCTTGATGACAGCTACTATACCAATTACAAAGACTGCACTTTTGACGAGAAATAAATACTTCTGGGGGTGTTGCTAACTCCAATGTTTCGATGCATTCATCTAAAATTTCCTGCATCCGAGGAATCCATTTGACTAAATCAACATTATATTTAGTTTCTTTTCCTCGCAGGATTAACCAAGCTGCTTCCGATTCAACTTTCTGGACTGCTGCTAAAACAAAAGCATAAAATGCGGCGATAACTTGGTATTCTTGTTTGGGACGTTTACCCAATTCAACCCTCGCAGGAGCATACACCCAATCTCCAAAGATTGAATTACCTTCTTGTTTAATTAGTAAATCCGGTCGCGCTAACAAAGTATGATTATCTTCATAACCTGTTACAATTAATCCCTTATAAATACAGTCAACTCCCTGCTGCATCAATTCTAAAGTTGCTGCTTCTCCAACTTGCGGTTCCCCCTTGGGAAATCTAGGACGCTGGTAATCAAGCTTTTCTAAAACCTTTTTCTTATGGACATGTTTATCTTGGTACAGCTTCAAAAGCAAGTCACTAGGTGCATCTTGCTGAGTTTTATCGCCGCGAACATTCAAAAAAGGTCGGCGTTTACACTTTTGGTATTGCAGCAGCAGTTCGGCATTAATTAACATTCTTTTAAGCTAACAATAATTAGCGCAATATGAGAGTAGCCAAGGTAACTAAAGTTTAAGTACTGCAAAATATATTGCTTGCAATACTACTTACAGGAGTTGATTTCCGCCGGAATTTATTATTGTTTTATTAGAAGACACATTCATACTAAAAGAAGGTGCAGCAGTAGAAGAAGAAAATATCAAAAATTAAATAATGAATGAATATATCTCTTAACAACTTGTAAGATAGCTATTTTATAAAGTTTTATAAAGTGCGAAAATCGTAACTTTCAATCCATTTCTTAATTCCACCCTTGATAAAAAACATCCCCTCCTATTACAACTTCACATAATTTATTACATTCTCAAAACCCGAAACAAAAGCATCCGTTATAAAAATCCAAAATCCAAAATCTAAAATCCAAAATTGATATGACGAGTATATCTGCTACGCAAACCAGCTTGCATCAGTATCGACAACAATTTCCTGCTTTAAAGAATAAAGCCTATTTTAATTTTGGGGGTCAAGGACCAATGCCAACTTCGGCAATGGATGCCGTAATTCAAGCCCAAGATGAAATTCAACGGCTAGGTCCTTTTGGTAATGAAGTCAATTCTTGGCTTATTCAACAGACTAAAGCTACAAGAGTAGCAATTGCAACCGAGTTGAATGTACCATCGGAGACT
This sequence comes from uncultured Calothrix sp., assembly GCA_937884685.1. Lineage (GTDB taxonomy): Bacteria > Cyanobacteriota > Cyanobacteriia > Cyanobacteriales > Nostocaceae > Rivularia. The sequence goes on along the minus strand of CAKZYM010000054.1, from coordinate 2,250 downwards.
ATTACCCTTACAGAAGATGTAACAGTTGGCTGTAATATTGCCATGTGGGGCATCGAGTGGAAAGCAGGAGACCATATACTGCTTACAGACTGCGAACACCCAGGAATTATCGCTACAGCCCAAGAAATAGCACGCAGATTTTCTGTAGAAGTAAGTTCCTGTCCAGTCATGGCTACTTTGAACGAAGGCGACCCTGTAGCAATAATTGCCCAAAATTTGCGACCAAATACCCGTATGGTCGTGTTGAGTCACGTACTTTGGAATACCGGACAAGTTTTACCTTTAGAAAAAATAGTAGAAGCGTGCAGAAATAATAATACAAAATTAATGGTAGATGCCGCACAATCGGTAGGATTATTGCCATTAAATCTCACCGAATCGGGAGTAGATTTTTATGCTTTTACAGGTCATAAATGGTTATGTGGACCTCCCGGTGTTGGCGGTTTATACGTTCGTCCTCAAGCACGAGAAAGTCTTTATCCAACCTTTGTAGGTTGGCGTAGCGTAGTAATGGATGGTAACGCTAGACCTGTAAAATGGCAGGAAAGTGGAGAAAGATACGAGATTGCGACTTCGGCTTATCCCTTTTACGTTGGTTTAACCGAAGCAATTTCAGTACATCAGGAATGGGGAACACCGCAAAAGCGTTACGAACAAATTTGTCATAATGCTGAATATCTTTGGCAAAAATTGATGGGAGTATCTGGTATTAAATGCTTGAAAAATTCTCCCCCTCAATCCGGTTTAGTTTCCTTTCAACTCGAAAGCAATCAATCTAAAACTAGTTTAGAGCTAGTAAAATTTTTAGAATCCAAACAAATATTTACCCGTACAAACCTAGATCCCAATTGCGTTCGCGCTTGCGTACATTACTATACTTTAGAATCCGAAATCGACCAGTTGGTTAAAGAGATAAGCGGGTTTTGTAATTAGGGAATTGGTAATTAGTGATGGGTAATTGGTAATTGGTAATGGGTACTCACATTTGGAGACGTTACACTGTAACGTCTCTACATCGGTTTCGCTTATTTAAGAAAATTAATTTATACTTCAAACCAGCAACGTGAATTATTTTTTATATTCATAACTTTTAATTCTTATAGCGTTTCTCAGTCTCCGCAAGGTACATCTAAAAACCTCACCCCTAACCCTTATTAAGGAGAGGGGAAATGAAGCAAAATTTTATCAGTGTGAGGTAATCGCTGTACCTCAGTTGCTGTAGGAACGCTATAACTACCAATCCAAAATCCAAAATCTAAAATCCAAAATGGAACGTCCTATTATATATATTGCGATTACGAATCATGGTTTCGGACATGCGACTCGTACTGCTGCTGTAGCAGCAACTATTCAAGAGTTGTGTCCGGAAGCATTATTAATTATGGTGACAACTGCACCACGTTGGTTGTTGGAATGCTATATCAAAGGTGATTTTATCCATCGTCCTCGTGCTTATGATTTGGGGGTGATACAAGCTGATAGCTTGAAGATGGATAAGAAAGCTACTCTAGAAAAATTATTAGAAATTAAGAAAAACCACCGCTCTATCATTGCTTCTGAAGTTGATTTTATTCGTCAAAATCGCGTTAGCTTAATTTTGGCAGATATTCCTTTCTTAGCTGCGGAAATTGGTCAAGCTGCTAATGTTCCTTGCTGGATGATTAGTAATTTTGGTTGGGATTTTATTTACCGAGATTGGGGTGGTGATTTTGTTGACATTGCCGATTGGATTAGTGAATGTTATTCAAAGTGCGATCGCCTTTTTCGACTTCCCTTCCACGAACCGATGCAGGCGTTTAACAATATAGAAAATATAACTGATATTGGTTTAACAGGTGGGTATCCTTTTGTTGATGCGGATGAAATAAAATCGAAATGGAATATCAACACACCACGCGAAAAAACTGTATTGTTAACCTTCGGTGGATTGGGTTTACAGCAAATACCTTATCAAAATTTAAATAATTATCCAGATTGGCAATTTATCACCTTTGATAAAGCAGCCCCAGACTTACCAAACTTAATCAAAATCGAAGATAAAAGAATTCGTCCCGTTGATTTTATGCCAATTTGCGGCAGAGTCATTTCTAAACCAGGGTTCGGTACTTTTGCGGAAGCGACTAAATTAGGAGTGCCGATTGTTTCAATTACTAGAGAAAACTTTGCAGAAGCAGCTTTTTTGATAAAAGGAATATCTGATTACAATTATCATCAAATTCTTACTCCTGCCGAATTATTTGAAAGTTCCTG
>CAKZYM010000053.1 GCA_937884685.1 uncultured Calothrix sp. | reverse complement strand
TTAATTTTGGTGTATCTACTTTTCATTAATCATTCAAGTAAAAAGTTTCAGTAATTTAATCGACAAGCGGGTAAATAAAATGTCTAGTTTAATTCAAAATGTGTTGGAGAGCAGCGAAAAAAATAATTTACGTGAATTTGCTTTTTGTTTACGTCAGTCTAAGAGGTCATTACTACTTCGTAACGATATTTTGATTGCTTTTTATAAGTATTGTGATGAAGAAGGTAATAAGGATTTATATAGCAATTCAATTTTAAGTAGGTTGGTTTATTCGACTCAAGAAATTATCTTTGATGAAAATAGTCTTTGTTTGGTGGTTCGTCCTAAAATCGCGACTCAAGAAGCTTATCGTTTGCTGGATGATATGACTGTGGAGCCGATAAATACTGATGAGTTGCTCAAATTAAGAGATAAGCTGGTTGATTCTAACGCTTCTCAAGATGAGGAAGTTTTGAAAATCGACTTTCAACCTTTTTATGATTCTGCTCCGAGTCTTCGTGACTCGAAAAAAATCGGTAATGGTGTTGATTATCTCAACCGCTATTTATCTAGTAAATTATTTGATGATAAATGCGGTACTTTCGGGGAAGCTTTATTTAATTTTCTGAAATTACATAAATATCAAGACCAACAGCTGTTAATCAACGAGCGTATCCAAAGTAAGTCTCAGCTATCAGAAAAGGTAAAGCGAGTTATTGACCTGTTAGAAAAATATCCAGACCGTACAAGTTATGAAAATTTTCGGTTTGAATTACGCAGCTTTGGTTTTGAACCCGGTTGGGGAAATACAGCGATTCGAGCTAGAGAAACTTTTGAATTACTCGACCAGTTGATTGATTCGGCCGACCATGAGATTTTAGAAAAATTTATGTCCCGAATTCCGTTGATTTTCCAGGTTTTGGTTACTTCTCCCCACGGATGGTTTGGACAAGAAGGTGTTTTAGGAAGACCGGATACTGGTGGACAGGTGGTTTATGTCCTCGACCAGGTAAAGGAGTTAGAAAAGCAAATCAAGGAAAATTCTAAGTTGGGTGGACTTGGTGTACTTGGTGAAATTAAACCTAAAATTATTGTTTTGACTCGTTTGATTCCTAATTGTGAGGATACTAGCTGCAATCAACGGTTGGAAAAGATATATGGTTCGGATAACTGCTGGATTTTACGAGTTCCGTTCCGCGAATCTCACCGGTCGATAGCCCAAAATTGGATTTCTCGTGTTGAAATTTATCCTTAGTTGGAAAGCTATGCGATTGATGCTGAAAAAGAATTATTAGTAGAGTTTACAGGAAAACCGGATTTAATCATTGGTAATTATACTGATGGTAATTTGGTGGCATTTTTATTATCTCGAAGGTTGAATGTGACTCAATGTGTTATCGCTCATGCTTTGGAAAAATCAAAGTACAGTAAAAGCGATTTGAATTGGGAAGACCTCGAAGCTCAATATCATTTTTCGCTTCAGTTCACGGCCGATTTAATTACTATGAATGCTGCTAATTTTGTTGTTAGCAGTACTTATCAGGAAATTATTGGTACCGAAAATAGCCCCGGTCAGTACGAGTCTTACCAATCTTTTACGATGCCTAAACTTTATCATGTGGTTAGCGGTATCGATTTAAAAAATCCCAAATTTAATGTGGTTCCTCCCGGTGTCAACGAAAATGTTTATTTTCCCTATACCAGAATTGAAGATAGATTATTAGACAACCGCGAGCGTCTGGAAGATTTATTATTTACCTTGGAAGATTCACAGAAGGTATTTGGTAAACTATCCGATATTAGTAAGCGTCCTATTTTCTCGATGGCAAGACTTGATAGAATCAAAAATCTTACAGGTTTAGCTGAGTGTTTTGGTAAAAGTAAAGAACTTCAAGAGCAGTGTAATTTGATTTTGGTGGCTGGAAAGCTGCTGGTGGAAGATTCTACCGACACCGAAGAAATCAGCGAAATTGAAAAGCTTTATCAAATTATTGATAAATACAACTTACAAGGTAAAGTTCGCTGGTTGGGAGTCAGGTTATCAAAAAAAGACTCTGGAGAAATCTATCGAATCATTGGCGATCGCCAAGGTATTTTTGTTCAACCAGCGTTATTTGAAGCTTTCGGTTTAACAGTACTCGAAGCAATGATCAGCGGACTTCCCACTTTCGCAACTCGCTTCGGAGGACCTTTAGAAATTATCCAAGATAAAGTTAATGGATTCTATATCAATCCTAACAATCACGAAGAAATAGCCGAAACCATTTTAGAATTTCTTTCCAAATGCGATTTCAACCCCCATAACTGGAAAGAATTTTCCCAAAAAGGTATCCAACGAGTTTACGATAACTACACCTGGAAGATTCACACCAACCGGTTATTATCTCTCGCAAAAACCTACACCTTATATAATTACGTCTCTGGAGACAACCGAGAAGACATGCTACGTTATGTAGAATCCTTATTCCACCTACTTTATAAACCTCGTGCTAAAGCTTTGTTAGAAGAGCACACCACCAGCGTTGGTTAATAGAATAATTCCAACAATTCACGGTTCATAATGTAGAGACGTAGCAATGCTACGTCTCTTTATTTATGGTTTTAATTACTAACGCTCAATCGCAATAGTTTTGAGTAGTTCAGTAGTTCATTTTCTCCCCAATCTTGGGAGACAGACGTAAAATTATGACCATCAGGTTACGCTAATACATTTCTACACCAATTCCCAATTCCCAATTACCTAATTCCCAATTACTTTTAATACTTAATTTTCGTAAATCTGCATACTAAAAAATATCTCTATAGATGTTAATCAAAGTATTAACAAATAATTTTTATTTGAAAATAAAAAAATATTATCCAAAAAGTATGTAGAATAGGAAAACAAACAAATTATCCGAGATAGAGAATAATTGATTCTTAGGGTTTATTTGTCTAATTATGTGTAAATCTCGCTTTTAAGCATGTAAATCTCTAAATGTAGCTTTCCACGTCAAATACCTGCTTATTATTCTGGTGACAAGGAATTTACCGACAAAGATAATCAGATTTAGAAGTAGTTATTATAGATGATGCCGGAGCAAAAAAACCTGACAATTATTGGTTGCGGAAATTTGAACCGTAATGATGATGCTGTAGGCGTAATTATAGCCCAACACCTACAGCAGTATCTTGCCACATATCCTCATCCCCATGTGAAAGTTTATGACTGCGGAACCGCAGGGATGGAAGTCATGTTTAAAGCAAGAGGTAGTAAACACCTAATAATTATAGATGCGAGTTCGACAAATTCCGAACCAGGTGCTATATTCCAAGTTCCAGGAAAGGAATTAGAAGCTTTACCCGAACCTAGCTTCAATTTACACGATTTTCGCTGGGATAATGCAATAGCTGCTGGAAAGAAAATCTTTAAAGATGATTTTCCACAAGTTGTTACGGTCTATTTAATTGAAGCAGCAAATTTGAATTTTGGCTGGGAATTAACCCAAGCTGTAAAGCATTCTGCCGATATCGTATTTGAACAAATTAAGGCAACTATTAGACAAAATATAGAGTCAGAGGAAAATTCAAGCTGAGTCTTCCTCATAAACAGATAATTCATCTACTCTCATTTCAAAAGGCATTCCTTCACTGCTAGGAGGACAAATGCGAATTTTTGCATTGGTAGCAACGTTATTCAGCAAAGATGCCATTGGTACCATTTTCTGTAAAATTCGCCAATTGGTAACTTGGTCTGGACATTCAATAACTAAAGTCATTGCAGAGGTGTGGGTAGTAACATACCATCGACACGCAGATAACAAATCTCTAATCTTGCGATCGCACTTTTCATAGAAAAATTTACTCAGGGATTTTTCTAGTTGCTGACGCAATATAATATCAGCCGATGAAGGTTGAAACGGACCCAAGTCATCATTCTGAAAGAAATACTTATTGTTCATTTGTTCTTGTATTTATTGATTCTTTCAAACTCAAATCACAATACCATGGACTCTGAATTGATTTGTAGCTAAATATTCTATATTTTTTGTTTGAATAAAATACTGTTGTACCAGTCATAATCAAAAACAAAAAAATTAGCTAAATATATATTTAGCTGGAGAATATTTACTCACATGCACATCATTTCTATAATGGAATAGTTCCTCAACTATTATAATCATATACAATCAATAAAGTTAGTATATGATATAAAAAAAAGACTTTAAAGGATAGAGAACCGATAAATTTAGGGTCTTCTTTACTTCCTTAACTAAATCCTTACCTTTGGATAAAGTAACGCGAAATTTTTCCACACAACAGTTGATGATAAGAGCATTTTTGGTTGTTTGTTGTCCGAAATGTAAAGTATGTAAATTAATTGATGTGATAGATAAACTATTTATCAACTCCGGAAAGCATCAATTATCTACGCTTGTGTCCCGATATAAAACAATTCGGGATTACAATATTACCTGGTAGATGGAAACATTAATCTGTAGGGTTCCTCTAATATCTATTCAACGTAGATAGATAAAAGCTTTGAGCTACCCATCCCCTGAATGTCGGAAACTTCATCCTAAATTGTTCGCAATCGGAAATCAAATTTTAATCTTTTTTTACAGCATAAATTGATGTAGTAATTGTTCTTAGATAGTGTCCGCTCCGCCGAAAATATTTATCTCATTAATCATGTATATGTATTTTGGGCTAGACCTATGATATACATAAATCATAAAAAAAAAGATGTCTAAAATACGATTTTTTTGTAATCTATAAAACATGGAAAATTAAAATAATTATTTTGTGCATTTAGATACCATAATTAAGTAGC
>CAKZYM010000052.1 GCA_937884685.1 uncultured Calothrix sp. | reverse complement strand
ACCACAAGAGTTTTATAAAATTTTCTGTACCTCATTTAACTGCAAACTGCTGTATAATCTTTATCAATAAAATTATAGGGACAAAATAATCAGCCGTGAGGAAGTTTACCCACGGCTGATTTTATTATTTGTAGTAGTGCTTTAGCGCATCTGGATTAAGAACTCGGATGCGCTAAAGAGCTACTAAAAACGATGATTACCCCGTTATAACGAATGAAATAACCTATTTTGTCTTTTACGAATTACATGATTCTTACGACGCTCTAAGATTGCCTGCATAATTTTTTATCGTTTTACTTTCTGTTCCCTTAAATCGGTAATATTTTGAGAAAAAGGGAGTAATTACAATAATTTTTGAATGTTAATCTAATAAAGATAAAAATTTAGATTTATAATTATATATTTTTTATTTGCGACCCTTAAGACGCATTGCAATGAATACTCAATCAATCTTAAAAGCCGCTTTTACATGTGGGATTTCCCTATCCCCTGACCTTATAAGCCGATATTCGTGATTTGGACTAATGTAAATAAAACCGAATGCTTATACTATCGAAATCATTTCAGCTAAGTTCTTTAAATAAGTTTTTCTAACTAACATTTCAGGAGTGTTATCTAACCCAACTTTACTTAAAATTTCTTCCCAGCGATATACCCAATCATGTCTCAGCAATGAGTTCATCATATTGTTTTTACGTATTCTTTGCAATCTTTCTGGTTGTGTATTTAATTCTGCAATAATTTCTGCTATATCACTGGTATTATCAGGTACTTCAATAACAGCATCAGACCAGTCAAAATGTTTGCTATAAGCCTCACAAATTGGTGGAATTCCAATCATTACCGCTCCCCCTGCGGCTCCTTCAAAGAAACGCGAACCTAGCTCTTGTTGACTACCTATTTGATTCCCACTATCAAATTTCGCTTTGTTAGCAATAAAATAACGACTTCTTTTGATTAAGTTGCTATATAAGGTTCGATGTTCTTGATAATTCCTCATTTCTAAACCTTTGAGGGTATCGTATAGATAAAGGAAGTTTTCGCGTTTGGTTAGTTCTAATAAAGATTGATGCATGATTGGAGAACGACGACCAATGCTATAAACATCAATGTGTCTCTGAGGGTTTTGCGGGTAAGGGCAAAATTTTACAGCATCCACGGCATAAGGCAAACTGTAACAAGGACGTTTTACTAATTGACTTATAGCTTTTACACTTTGACTTTGAGTGGTAAATATATAATCGAAGTCTTTAGCTAGTTTCAAGCAAAGTCCAGTTTTATGATTTTCAAGTTCTTTTGCCCAAATTTCGTCTATCCATAAAACTGCATTTTTACACTTTTTACGCCATCCTTTGATATTGTTGATGCAGGTTAAATCCCAGAAATGTTGACAAATAAAGAAGATTAAATCATATTCTTTATCTATTACTAATTCTTCACAGCCTGAGCGTAATAATTTATTGTTGTTTAAAGCTAAACCCGCATAGTTCGCTATTTTCTTTGTAATTTCCGATTTAAAACTAGACGCATAAGCTGGTGACAGTAAATCGGCATAATCAAAAGTGTTAATTACATCTTCAAATTCATATTCTGCCGAACGAAAAGCTTCGGACTGAAAACCCCGCATTGACACTATTAAAATACGGGGTTGCTTATGAGAATTAATATAGGGCTTTTGTAATTTATAGCTGATATTTGATTGAAAGTTAAATTTGTGTGCGGCAGTTTCTAACATGGTTGCAATCCATTTTTATCTATAATTGTTTGAAAATTTGATATATTAGGAATTATTATTTATTCCATATAATACTTGTAATGTTGGGGAATTGAAAATAGGCAATGTTGATTGGGAATTGGTAATTGAGAATTGCTAATGGGTAATGGGTAATGGGTAATAGAAATTAAGATAGTACAGTTCGGCATAAATAAGGCAACCATTAAAAATGGCTAAAAAGCCTATAAAATAAAACTTCTTACTTCTTACTTCTTACTTGCACGAAGCGGTAATAGTATCCTGTTTAAAAGTGCTTGTTTTGAATTGTTTACTGTTTTCCAATCATGTTTTAATACACCTCCAGTACCTTTACTATTAGGATTCCAACACCAATAAGCAAAGCTGAGTTTCTTTTTGGCAATATAATCTACAAACTTGCGCTGCCAAATACCTTCTTTGGATTTTCGGTCAACATGATATCCACCGAATTCACCAACGAGAATAGGAGCGATACGCTTTGTATTGATGTAGTTAAATCCTATTTCCCAACGCTCGTAAAGATTATTAGGAAACTCTGAATCTTGAAACCAAGACACTTTTGAACCACCGTATTCGTGAGGTGAATAAACCAGCTTACTTTGGTTTTTCAGATGCACGGGATATTCTCGAACACCTTCTAGGTTAGCACCCCAAAAGTAACCATGCTGTTTTTGATTGGGCACGTTTTTCTCTATTCCCTCTACTACAATCAACCAATCAGGATTAATAGAGAGAATTTTGTTTCCAGCCCTTTGAACAGCTAAATGCCAATCTGTTGCAGTATCATAGGTTCCCCAACTTGCACGACCGTGAGGCTCGTTTTTCAAATCTGCACCAATAACATTGGGCTGATTTCTGTAACGTTTTGCTAAAAGAGTCCAGGTATCTATCCAATCTTTTTCTGTAAAACCATCTCCATACCATACTTCTGAAATAATTCCATCTTTTAGGCAATGACTATCTAATAAGATTAGTAATCCCTGTTTGTTCGCTTCTTGGATGACTAAATCCATTATTTCTAAAGGAGTTTTCCCCTGAAGTTCTGCATTGGCACCGATAGAATAATCAATACCATAAACGTGGGATGATTTCAGGGCTTCTACTGAATAGGGTAAGCGAATTGAGTTATAGCCCAAGCTTTTGATATGAGCGAGCATTTGTTTATAGTCTCTTACCCATAGTCCGTGAGGTGCATGGGTGCTGACCTCCATCCCAAACCAATTGATACCTCTGAGTAAAACTGCTTTACCGGTACTATCAATGATTTGAGATTTTTGTGCGGATAAAGGAGGCACAATGGTAGTAGCAGCTATAGAAGCATTACCTTGAAAGCTAGTTATAAATTGTGAAGAACATAAACTTAAACCTATACACAGTAAACCGAATATTAAACCTTTAACAATAGGATTTTTCGATTTTATTAACCTTACACTAACTAGAGAGAAGTTGCGTAACAGTTTCTGAATACCTAACCCTAAAGGCTTGAATATTTTACGTTTTAACCGATGTAACAGTCGCATCATGGTTTTATTTTTGTCTGCTTTTATTTACAGCTAAATCAACCTTATATGTGTTTTGATTTAATTCCATCGAGTTGATTGCATCTTTTACACTACGATAGAAATTTTCCCTTCTAAGTACAGACCATGTAAGCCTGTTATCCAGAAGTTTTGTACGTTCGTTTTCTACATCATCTAGAGCTAAAAATTCTATTAAACTACGAGCAAAATATTCTGGTTCATCGGCTATTTCAATAGCAGACGGATAGTCTAATATCCCTCGCATTGCAACGGTTGTGGCTACAATTTGGCTTCCTGAAGCAATAGCGTCTAAAGTCTTTATCTGAATTCCACCACCACTTATGGAAGGAATCGCGATAACTCTAGCTAGTGACATAAATGTTTGTGCATCGGGAACGAATCCGCAGTATTTAACATTTGGATATCGCTCCATTAACCACCCAGCACCGGAACCAGCAACGTGAATCGATATATTTTTGGGTAAGTGGGGATAAACTGTTTTGAAAAACCACTCTAAACCATATTAATTAGCTTTCCACGTCCAGCTACCAATTATGCCAATGTCGCAGTGTTTAATTGCTGAATTTTTTGGTGGTACTGTCCTAATTGAAGGTAAGTGAAAGACTTTACTCGCAAGATTATGACTATAAAAATAGTTGGAATCATGAGTAGTTAGCGTCCATACTTGTTGGGATGAGACAGCTAAATTGTCTTCCATCTTTTTTATCAAGCGAGCTTCTCTTTTGTATATGCATTTTGATACATACTTTTGGGCGCTTTTGAACTGTTCTTCATAAAGTTGATGTTCTAGGTTGTGAGCGATGAATATTACTTTATGCTTTTGATTAAACAAAGGCAATAACCAACCCAATTGAGCATGGTCAATTATGACAGTATCATAGTTATTTACCTGTAAAATACTTTTTACTTTTGTTAAGTATTTTTTGGAATAATATTTAGCTGCTGAGTAAGGAAGCCTTTTAATTAAACTTAATACCATCCAGATAAATGGATGATATTTTGATTTCTGTGTTTCTATATATCGTTGTTCGATTACTACTTCGTTATCATTCGTAGATTTAGTATCGCCAGGACGTTGATACCCAACTACTAATACTTCATGTCCGCACTGTTTTAAAGCGTTAATAAAACATTGTGATGCAATTTCACCACCCGTTCTTCTTCCACTTGGGAGAACGGTAGTTAAATATAGAATTTTCATCAAAAAAATTAGGATAGATTTTAGATTAATGACTTGATATCCGACACAACTTCATGTATTACCTGATTGCCGAATAATGATTCCAATAGCTTTGTCGAAATCTGAATATCTTGAGAATTAGAAATTAAATTAACAATTTCTGCTGCAAAAGATTGTGTATCTGAAGCAATTTTGAAATACTGTTTAACTGAAATAGGTAAGCCTGCAATTCCTTGAGGTGTTGAAACAATAGGTTTACCAGCCATCAACATTTCCAGAGATTTTATACTAACTCCGCTACCTGTTAAAACTGGGTTAATTAAAACATTCCCAGAATTGTAAATCATGGCAGAAGATGGCGGATTTATACTTAAATCTACGCCTTCAGTTTCTTCACATAGCTGTCTAATTTTATTAATCGGTTTCGCACCTGCGATTAATACTTTAATATCAGATATTTGGCTACGAACTTCAGGCAAAACTTGAGTCAAAAACCAGATAATACCAGCAACATTATTATTAGAATATAAATTACCTAGAAAGACAACATCATATTGATTAGATTTCTCAATCTTTTGATAAGATATATCTTGCTTTTGTAATGGAAAAATTTCCATTAAAGGAGGTAGATAACGTCCATTTCTAAAACCATGAGATTTCCAAAATTTTAAATCTTCTGAGGAAATATCATAAAATAATAGACTATTTTTTAATAGTGATTTTTCATATGTTTCTAAATGGGAAACAGATAAGTATCTTTTGACTTTGCTTGTCCCTGTTGCCGAACTAAATAATCGTTGATAATACAAATGCTCAATATTATGGCAGCGAGTCACTATCGGTATGTCAAAACGCTCGCTTAGTTTGGAAGCAACATTTCCACCATGAATTCCATCTAGCCAAATCACATGGGGCTTAAAAGCCCGAACTTTAGTTAGGAGATGATTTAATTGCTTTCCAACTACCATTCTAGAAGTCACTTCCAGAGGATAGCGAACCAAGTTTAAAAGCCTATAACCTGTCGAACACAGATCATGTTTAAACTTAATAAAATATGCTGAGCTAACATATTTTTTAATTTCAGCTACTTCTTCACGCAGCGGTGCTTTGTCAAACCAGCATATAAGCTGTAATTCAACACCAATCTGAGCAAAAGCTTTGATTCTTCGCCACATATCTATCCTTCCACCATGAATAGCAGGATAAGGAATGTCATGGCATACTAAAGTAATTTTCATGCAAAATTTGTCTTGGTTCGTACTTTTATTTTTGTTTGGTAAATGCTTTCATATTTATCCATTCTTGGTCTATTGAAGAAGAGAATTGGTATCGATAACTTTTAGCTTCCGCATACTCTATAGCCAAAGAAAATACGCTGGAAACATAAACTATCCAAAAAATACTATTAGTTTCAACCAAAGTACTTTCACTAACGTTGTACATAACTAAAAAAGTTAAATACATTAAAGGCCAGATTCCTTCTATACATTGAGTAATTCGTAACCACATTACTCCTTTGAAAAAAGTTGTAATAAAGCTCAATAAGAATGCGAATAAGCCGACCATACCTAGCTCTATAAATAAATCCATAAAGCCGTTATGTCCGTAAGGACACTCCCATGCCAGAGTTCGCCAAAGATAGGCAGTTATCTGACTGTTCCAATCTCTCCAGACAGCGTTAAATCCATACCCTAACCAAGGACGTTCCCAGATTAAGTCGAACATTGCACTCCATATATCTGTACGTCCAGTTAGGGTCAAATCTTTCCCTAATGCATCTGCAACGACAGGTAAATTACCTAGTAACAGAGTAGATACACTTCCAACTGTAAGTATCAAAGCAATCATCAAAGGTATTAACTGGTTGTAATTGCTTCGCCAGCTTCTATACAGAGGCATGATAGTCATCAAAGTTAGACAGACAACTAAAGAGGTTGTGGAAGTTGAAAGTATAATTAGAACAATAGAAAGAATGAAGCCAGCCCAGGGAACCCATCGATATCTCCTATTTTGGATAGGGTTACTCATCGCAACAAACAAAAACACCATGGTGCTGAGATTCATCACTCGACCCAAGATGTTTTTATGAGTCATTATTCCCCGCCAAGATCCAGCATGAATACCTCCTTCTTGGACGGTCATCAATCCATACTTAGGCAGTCCGATTGCAAACATGAAACTCAGTACAATTACTATCCCTAATGCCCAAGCTAATAACTGTAACTGCTCTCTCAAGGTAAAACGCATTGCCATATAAACGGCAAATAAGCTTGTTCCTAGAAGCAGTACGCTACGTCTTGGAGTCACGTCAGGTGCAAAAGTCCATAATGTTGATGCTAAGACAATTCCTAAGAATAACCATATCCAAACATCTTTCTGTGCAGCACGTACAAAACTTTTCTGATGCTTTATTATTAGCAAGAAAGTAATTGTATAAATCAACAGAAAAAATTTGGGACTATAAGAATCGCTACCTATACTCCCACTACCTCCTTCTATAAGTACGGGTATCAAGGCACTTGTAGAAAGAAAAAGAGTAAATACAACGAATATCTGTTCGGCTAGCTTTGGCAATTTTGGCATACCGAATATATTTTCCAAATATATTAATTTTTGATGAAATAAAATACCTGTTTTGTGAAGGTATTTTTAAACTTCATAGTTTTTTAAGCGAATTAACTGATGAAGTTTTTCAATTAATGAACCAACTATTTGGTTTTGTCAATAGAGTAATTTTGCTTTACTCAGCCCTAACCATTTCTACTTGTTTACTTCATGTTTTCTATGGGTATTTACTTGTAAAATACTTGCAATGTCTATCTCGTAGAGATTTTAGACTTTAGTGCATCTATAACATTTTATGTTTGCTGAATATATTATTTAATTTATTATGCGTGTTTTTACTCTTTTTATGATAGTACCTCACAAAGATTTTACTTAATCTTCATCGGCTAGTTTGATTTCAGTAAAGTTTTTATTAATTAGACTCCATTACCAATTAAGCGAGATATGTTAATGATATTGCTCTTACTAATGAAATCTCAAACAGCATATGTCGTAACGTAGTACTAGAAATTATTCAGATGTAGTAATATTCAAATACTGCAAAGCTAAACTTGATGATTAAAGTTTGGCGTTAATAAAGTAAGACTTGCTTCATAATTAGTAGTATCTTTCGATACTTGCAATCATGTTTATTCAAGAAACCTTCACCATGTTTGCTTCTACAAAATCGTTTGCAACTAGTTTGTGAACCGATGTTTTCTCTAATAAGGTCAATCCAATCTAAAATCTGAAAGACTTAGCGGTAATGGGTCAATAGTAAAGCGACTATTTTGTCTGATTAAACAGTCGAACTTGAGCAGTAAACAGAGGAAGCGGAGGGAGAAAATTTTTATTTTTACGATACAATCTTCCGTTCGATGATGGGTTACTACAATTGTCAATCTAAAAAAATACACCTGTTATTAAAATTCAAAATTGGTTGACTGAAACTGTATATTAAATTGTTTTAAATGGGATTTTGAATGGAAACACAAATGCCAGCAAAAGAACACGATTTGCAGCCTTTGAACGAAACCAAATCTTTACCAAGAGAACCATATTGGTTAATGAAAAGACCTCAAAATATTGAGGAAGAGACTTTTGGTTTTGGTCAAATTTTCTCAATGTTGCGTCGTCGAGCAGCTTTGATTGCTAGCGTAACGCTAATAGCAACCACAGGGGCTGTTGTCTGGAGTTCCACTCGTACTCCTAAGTATGAAGGCAAGTTCCAATTACTAGTTGAACCTCTGACAAGTTCAGAAAGCGAACTGCTGGTTTTACTGTCTCAAACTCTTCAGCAAGATGTCAATAAAATCACCAGACAAAATAACACACCTCTAGATTATCAGGCTTTGCTAGAAGTTTTGAAAAGCCCGAAAATCATAGAACCCGTAGTTGATCAGATCCAGGATAAGTATCCAGGAGTTACTTACGGTAAATTAATTGGAGGTAGCAAGGCTGGTAAAGTACCTAGTAGCGTCAAAGAAGGTCAACTGCATATTAGCCGTCTTGCTCAGGGTGAAATTGAATCCAGAGTTATAGAAATTCGCTACAAAGATTCTAATCCTGAGAAAGTTTTGTTTGTCTTGGACAAGGTATCTCAAGCTTACCGGAAGTATAGTCTCGAACAGCAGCAAACGAATTTGCGTCAAGGAATCAGGTTTGTAGAGCAACAGATTCCCACACTGCGATTGCGAGTAAACAGGTTGCAGGGAGAAATGCAGCGGTTTCAGCAAAATCACAGTCTGTTTAATCCCGAGCTTCAGGGAGAACAACTACTTGGAAGAGTTGACGAACTTCAAGCTACAAGAAGAGAAGTTAATAAACAACTCGCAGAATCAAAGTCTCTTTATGCTTCCCTGCAAGGTCAGTTGGGGATGTCGCAAAATGCAGCAATTGCAGCTTCAGCTTTGAGCGAATCGCCACAGTATCAAGAGATACTTAAACGTGTGAGAGAAGTTGAGGCTCAAATTGCTACAGAGTCAGTGCGTTTAAGCGATGCTAACCCGGTAATGGTTTCTTTGAAAGAACAACGTCAGAAACTAATACCTTTACTAAAACGGGAAGCACAATTGGCTTTAGGTAATAATGTTCCCGACAATTTACTTAACACTCAAGTTGGAACTTATCAAAACTCTGTACGACGCGACTTGATTCAAAAAATGGCTGAAACTGCAAATCAGATTCAGTTATTAGAAGCGAGTTTCAAAGCTACCGATAGTGCTTTAGTTGAATTAAATCAACAAATCAAAAAGTATCCAGAAGTTGCTGGTAGATATGCGAATTTGGAACGGGAGTTAACAGTTGCTAGCGATACTCTCAAACAGCTTTTGGGTAAACAAGAAGCGCTGCGGGTAGATGCTGCACAGCAGGAAGTACCTTGGGAGTTAATTATGCCTCCCAGACTACCGAAAGATAAAAGCGGTCAAGCTGTAGCAGATGCTTCTAAAAGTAAGCTTAGCACCTTATTGGGAGGAGTCGGAGGTTTACTTTTAGGTGTTTTAGCTGCTTTTCTTTTAGAAAATTTCCAGAACGTTTTTCACGATTCGCGAGAAGTTAAACGAACTGCAAAACTACCATTATTGGCAACAATTCCTCATTTAAAAGAACTAAAATTATTACCTCCTGCTGATAAGGAATTGGTCTATACACTGGAAAAAGACGAGGGAAATATTCTTGAAGGTAAAAGTATAGTTCATCAAGAGTACGGAGCATCACCTTATACTCAAGCTTTTTACTCGTTGTATACCAGAATTCAAGCTTTAAAAGAAGAAACTGCGATTTCTTCATTAGTGATTACATCAGCAAATCCGGGAGAAGGTAAAACTACCGTCGCTACAACTTTTGCTAGAACCGCTGCTGAAGCTGGTTTGCGGGTGCTGTTAGTAGATGCTAATTTACAAAACCCTCACGTGCATCACAGTTTGGGTTTGGTAAATACTCAGGGATTAAGCGAAATACTATCTCAAGGCTTAGATTTAAACGATGCACTCGGACAATCCTATGAAGAAGAAAACTTATTCTTCATCACCGCAGGAGATGTTCCTCGTAACCCAGCCAAGCTATTCTCATCACCAAGAATGCGAAACTTTGTAATGCGATCGCAATCTGATTTTGATTTAGTGGTGTACGATACTCCTCATATTTTGGGACGTTTGGATACCAGTATCTTGGCTACCCATGCGGATGGAATATTGATGGTTGTGGGACTCGGAAAAACGGCTCGTCCTTCACTTTCAAATGCATTGGATGAATTAGAAGCCGGACGAAATCGTGTATTGGGTTTAGTTTCCAATACTATGTAATCTTAAATAATTCCTTGAAGTCGGTTATTTGAGCATCAAAATTTAATAACTTTCCAGTAACATAAATTGTGAATTTCTTAAACGCAATTACCAGGTATATCAATAAAAAAATATCTAGCCAGTTTATTCGTAATCTTGGCTGGCTAGGTATAGCCGAGGTGCTTTACAGAGTCCTACGCTTGGGACTAGTGGTGATCACGGCAAGATATTTAACTCCCTACGATTACGGTTTGGGAGCGATAATTCTTGCCGTGCGAGAGTTTGCGATTACTTTCGCTGATGTAGGTATTGGTGCAAAAATTATTCAAGCTGAGCAGAAGCAACTTCCGCAATTATGCAGTTCTGCGTTTTGGTTAAACTGGCTAATTTTTGCCAGTTTATTTATGATTCAGGCTCTTGCAGCATTTCCGATTGCAGCATCCTATGAAAGTAAAGAGATTATTTTTCCAATTATTGTTAGTGGATTAGCTTATTTAATTTGGCCTATTTATGGTATCCAAAAGACTTTAATCCAAAGAGAAAATCGTTTTAAAGTCATAGCATTTACCGACGTGGTTCAATATTCTCTCTCTGGTATATTGACAGCAGTATTTGCCTTTATGGGTATGGGAGTATGGTCATTTGCTCTGCCGATAGTTTTGGTTGCGCCCTTAGAAATCATCATATATTACAGACATCATCATTGGCGACCAAAAGAAGGATTTACAACATTATACTGGGACGAGATTTTAAGTTTTGGAAAAAACATTCTTGGTGTAGGACTGCTCAAAACTTTAAGAAACAACTTAGACTATTTAATAGTTGGTCGTTTTGTAGGTATTGAAGAATTAGGAATCTACTTTTTTGGTTTTAACGCTGGTTTAGGAATTAGCTTAAGCATTATTAATGCTATTAGTTCGGTGATGCTGCCTCATTTATGTGAAGCTCGCACGGAACTAAGCGAATTCAAGCATCGTTATCTCCACAGTATTAGAACTATTGCTCTAATCATTGTTCCTTTTGTTCTATTGCAATCTAGTCTTTCTCCCATATATGTTCCCATCGTTTTTGGTAAACAGTGGATACCGGCTATACCGATATTAATTATTATTTGTTTATCAGCAATTCCTAGACCTTTCGCAAATGCTGCATCTCAATTATTAATTGCAATTGGAAAACCACATTTAGACTTACGGTGGAATGTTATTTTTACGAGCTTATTTGCTCTATTCTTATTTATTGGAGTTAAGAGTGAATTTGTTATTAATACTATTTTCGGTGCCGATGCTGTTAATAGTTTGGTATTAATATTAGGAGAACATTGGACGGTTATTGGTATAGCTTTATCCGTTTTCTTGGTTCATGTAATTTTCTTACCATTTTTTACAGTATGGGCGACACGTTATGTGTTTCCCAAGAAAGTTTAGAAATTGGGAACGGGGAATTGGGCATAGGGCATGGATATTTCTTGAATCAAATTGCTAGCTTCAAACTGCTCTTCTTTCTTTATTAGCATTGTTTAAATAGGGAATAATTGTATTCTTATTAGGCCAGTTTTTCCAAATAAAACGTAATAATAAAGGCAAAGAAAAGACCATCATTACAACACCAATCCACCAGAAAGATTGTAGATTTTGTATTGTCAGTGTTGATTTAGAATTAGATGAATCGGCGGGTAGAAGTTGCGGCAACACAGCTACAATATTATTTAATGCATGAAAAGCTATTGGTACCACTAAAGAGCGTGTTTTGATGTATAGCACTCCCCAAATCATTCCTGCTAAGGACAATCCAATCGGATTTGGGTGAACAAAACCGAAAAGCAATGATGATGATATCAAGCCCGTACAGATTCCCCATTTAGTAGCCCAACGCTGTAATATAATTCCTCTAAACAGAAATTCCTCAGTTACTGGTGCTACTAGACAAAACGTAATAATTACCAGCAGATTAGATGCAAAAGAATTTGAATTATCAACTGATGGAGTATCAGCAACACTGCGTAGGAGTTGTTCCAGGAAAGATGGTGCTGCTAATGACAGTAAGTAAAATAATATTATGGAGCAACTAATGGAAAAAATTATAATTAGCGGAACTAGCCATGTTAACCGTAACCAATTATAGTTTTGTGGTAAATCACCTACTACATATTTAGCTTTGGCCTTCAAGCGTCCAAAGTCTTTTACCGTCCAAAGGCAAAGTAGAACAAACTGAATAATATAGATTATTATTACTGAGTCTTGCTGATTTAATTTAAAGCCGACATTTGCTTGCAAAAAAAATAATACAAAGCTAGTAATTAGGGATAAAATTATGAATCGCAGCACCAAATCACGAAACTTAAGTGATTTAAAAGGATTGTTAATATTTTGGAGTGACATTAGGGTTGATGGTATAAAAAATATCCAAAACTAAGACAGCTTCTTATTTGAGGCTGGCTCTACATTAATCCTAGATTATATTGATTATCAGAGTTTGCATTTTTCTGAATTATTAATTACTAATTACTCAATTATTTACTAAACCGTTGAATAAGAAAATCAATAAAGGCTTGAACTCGAAGTGTATCGCGACGATTGGGCAGATAAAGCGCGTAAATACCTGCATCCATATCTAATAGCGGATGAAATTGAAAATCCTTTAGAACTGCTTGTAATCTTCCTTGAATAATATCTTCCCCAATTAACCAAGTTGGCATTAAAATTAGACCCACCCCATCCAAACAAGCTTGACGTAATACTTCAGAATTATTCGCTACCAACGAACCTTTGACTTTAACTTCACATACTTCTTTATCTCGCTTAAATCGCCAAATTTCATACCCCGTAGAATAGCTAAAGCATAAACAATTATGATTGACTAAATCGTCGGGATGTTCTGGTGTACCATACTGTTCAAAGTAAGCTGGACTCCCACAAACACAGCGCGTATAAGATGTAAGTTTGCGGACAATCCAATTAGCACCAGAACGTTCAAGATTGCCAAGACGAATAACTAAATCTAATTCTTCTTCCACTGGATTAGCTAACGTATCGCTCAAGGTTAAATTTAGCTGCATTTCGGGATACTGTACCAAAAAATCCCCAATCAATGGTGCAATATAGAGTCTCCCAAAAGCTACGGGAAGACTAACTTTTATTAAACCTCGTGGTACTTCATCCTGCTCTGCTACCGAACAATTAGCTGCTTCCACATCTTGAAGAATTCGTACTACTTTTTCGTAATATCTGCGTCCTTGAGGGGTAAGGGTAACGCTACGAGTAGAACGGTTAGTTAATTGAGTATGCAGCATACTTTCGAGGGAATTAACTTGACGAGTTACAGAGGAAACAGCAACTCCCAACTGTCGAGATGCTTCGGAAAAACTACCCGTATCAACCACCTTTACAAAGGCTTGCATTGCAGCAAATTGATCCATTATTAATTCAATTTATTTTTGCTTAAAACGCAAAACTATTTGGCGCAAAAGCTATATTAACATTTATTATGAACGAGGTTAATCTAAATAAGTTATCCAAAACAGGACACAAGCATGAACTTAACAATTGAAATCACCTCGGATTTTATTTGTCCCTGGTGTTTGGTTGCAGAAAAGCGATTGAATAAAGCAATTGCTCAATTAAGTTCTTCAGTAAATATTCAACGCATTTGGTATCCCTTTGAATTAAATCCGGATATGCCGGAAATGGGGATGGAGCGCAAAATATACCGCAGCCAAAAATTTGGTAGTTGGGAATATTCCCAGCAGTTAGATGCAAAAACCATCTTAGCAACCCAAGAGGATGACATTAATTTTCGTTATGACTTGATGGAGTTTACACCCAACACACACAAAGCTCATCGTCTGGTTTGGTTTGCATCTCAACAAGGTAAAGCCACTGAAATGGCAGAACGGATATTTACTGCATATTTCACGGAAGGACAGAATATTAGTAGTACTGAAACCCTAGCCAATCTCGCTGTAGATATCGGTATAAATAAAGGTGTAGTTATAGAATTTATTCAGAGTAATGCTGGTACTCCTCAAGTACGCGAGTTAGAACACAAAGCAGTTTCAAGAGGTATTCGCGGCGTTCCTAGTATCCGTATTGGTGACGAAATTTTATCTGGTGCCCAGCCTGTCGAAGTGTATTTAACTACATCACAAAAAGCTGTCAATCAATTATCAGAGGTTTGATGATGAATAAAACAAGTAAACGTGCCATTGTCATAGGTGGCTCGCTAGGTGGGTTATTTACAGGAATCTTGCTGCAATCAATTGGTTGGGAGGTTCATATTTACGAGCGTTCCTCCCACAGTCTTGATAGTCGCGGTGGTGGAATCGTTCTACAGCCAGAAATAATTGAAGCATTTGAGCGGGCTGGTGTAGCGTATCAACAACCCTTTGGTGTCGTTGCACATGAGCGATTCTACTTAAATCAGGATGGCAGTATTGCTACCAATATGCCCATGCGTCAGACTTTGACATCCTGGAATTTATTGTATGGCACTATGCGGCGACATTTCCCCCCAGGGCGCTACCACCAAGGAAAAGCTTTGACGAAAGTAACCCAAAGTGGCGAACAGGTAACTGCTATTTTTGCGGATGGGACTTCTGATACAGGTGATTTATTAATTGGTGCTGATGGTGCAAATTCCACAGTTAGAAAACTGCTTCTTCCCAATCATAATCCTGAATATGCTGGCTATGTAGCCTATCGCGGATTAGTTGACGAAAGGGAACTTGACGCAGAAACTGCTGCTATGCTCACAGAGAGTTTCGTCTTTTATCAATTTCCTAACTCCCACATTCTTCAATACGTGATTCCGGGAGAGAATGAATCTCTCGTACCGGGAGAACGTCGCTTTAATTGGGTATGGTACGTCAACTACGATGAGACAACGGAATTAACACCAATTCTCACCGATAAAAACGGCAAACATCGCGACTATTCGATTGCACCCGGAACGATTGCTCCAGAAGTCGAACAGCAGATGCGATTGTATGCAAATCAAGTACTTGCACCACCCTTTCAAAAGCTTGTTGCTGCGACCAAAGAGCCATTTGTCCAAGCCATTTTAGATTTGACTGTACCGCAAATGGCATTTAATCGTATTGCGCTGGTTGGGGATGCAGCCTTTATTCCCCGTCCCCACACAGCATCGGGTGTTTCAAAAGCTGCTGCAAATGCGATGGCTCTTGCTGATGCTTTGGTAAACCAGAATCATGATGTCAGCAAAGCCTTGAATGAGTGGGAACCGGAGCAACTGAGATTGGGAATGTATTTGCGGAAAGCCGGACAAGCTCTTGGGGAAGGTTCTCAGTTTACCTATGGTAAGGAGCGATTTGCTAATCTTTTTACCGAGAATGCAGCTTTACGTTGAAGATGTTTCTGCTCAATCAAATAACTGAAAACTGCCGAGATTTAACATCTGTCTTGGCAGTTATTTTTTGCAATTTGAAAAAGCGGGTTATGGGAGTTTTCAGTTGAGTCGCAACCTCACCCCGTCCTGCGGACACCCCTCTCCTGGTGGAAGGAGCTACGGTGTACACAGAAGTCGTTAAAACCATTACCCACCAGGGACTGCAAGTC
>CAKZYM010000051.1 GCA_937884685.1 uncultured Calothrix sp. | reverse complement strand
AAACAGATAATTGTTCCAAAGACTCCCCTTTCGTGGAAAGACTATAACAGATAGACTGAATTCGAGATACAAAGAAACTTTTAGACAGAGGCGAAAAGAGAAAATACGGTTCTATTCAATCGAAATAATAAGATGCAACACTTAATACCATTAAAACTGGGTTTTATAACTCATTTCAACCATACAACGAATCTTTTTCAAGGATTTTATAGCTGATAATACTTAATATCAAGATATATAAATCACATTGGATATATATTAAGCTTGAATTGTAGCGAGACTACTACTATAAAGACTCATGTCTAATTAAAATAAGCACGAGTAAGGAGGTAAGCAAAATAATTTATAATTTCTTCATAATTTTTGATGATTACTTTACATATTTATTGCCACCTTTGAATTAGCAATTCTATACAACCTTACCTCAGTAAAAAGGTCTATAAAAGTTCTAAATAATTCAGAAGCAACCAATATATAATCTAGCGAATATAATTCGCTACTACACTTCCTATTTTCCACCTCCTCACAGTTATGAAATAACTCGCCATGGCAGAGAGTTTTGGCTGTGTAGCCAAGCCACTGCGTGATGGTGAAGTATCGTAACTACGGTGAACTACAAATCCTCAGTTTTAACCAGCTATCTAAGTACTTATCTATTCTGCTCAGTCTTCCGCTTCTTCCCCTTCTCCCTACTCCCAATTAGTCTAGTATGTAGATAACAAACTTTGAAAATAAACTTTGTCGCTTAACTGAGGTCAATAAGGATTATGGAATTAACAAACCAAAATGTAGAAACGGTTCTTGATGAATTGCGCCCATATTTGATGTCTGATGGTGGCAATGTAGAACTTGTAGAGCTTGATGGTCCTGTTGTTAAATTACGTTTACAAGGTGCCTGTGGTTCTTGTCCTAGTTCTGCTATGACACTAAGAATGGGTATTGAACGCCGTCTCAGAGAAATGATTCCTGAAATTGCAGAAGTGGAACAAGTGGTGTAAAAGTTAAAGTTGGGAATTAGGATGTTAACTTAACTCCTAATTCCTAACTCTTAACTCTTCGCTCCTCACTCATTTATGTCTCATCCTCTGCACGTCGCTTTTATCTGGCACCAACACCAGCCACTGTATAAGTCTCCTGAAGGAGGTAGTTCTACTTATTTAGGTACTGGAAGATACCGCTTACCTTGGGTGCGATTACACGGTACTAAGGATTATTTGGATTTGGTGTTGATGTTGGAACGGTATCCGAAGTTGCATCAAACTGTTAATTTGGTTCCGTCTTTGATATTACAGCTTGAAGATTATATTAACGGTACTGCTTTTGACCCTTATTTAGAAGTTAGTTTGACCCCTACAGAACAACTAACTCAGGGACAGCTAGAGTTTATTCTCGAACATTTTTTTGACGCTAATTACGAAACTTTAATTCAACCCCATCAGCGCTACAGGGAACTTTACCAAGTTCGTCAGGAAAAAGGAGAAGCTTGGTGTTTGGCTAATTGGGAGCTACAAGACTACAGCGATTTATTGGCTTGGCACAATTTGGCGTGGATTGACCCATTATTTTGGGATGATGAAGATATTGCTGCTTGGTTAAAGCAAGGACGCGATTTTAATTTAGGTACTCGTCAACGTATCTACTCCAAGCAACGGGAAATTTTGGGTCGAATCATACCGCAACATCGCCAAATGCAGGAGAAAGGACAGTTAGAAGTAATGACTACTCCTTATACTCACCCGATTTTACCTTTACTTGCCGATACTGACGCGGGTAGAGTCGCGGTACCCAACATGACTTTACCGCGATATCGTTTTTCCTGGGCTGAAGATATTCCCCGTCATTTAAATAAGGGCTGGGAGTTTTATAAAGAGATATTTAAACAAGAACCTCGCGGATTATGGCCTTCCGAGCAGTCGGTCAGTCCCGCAGTGTTACCGTATATCGTCGAACAAGGATTTAATTGGATATGCTCGGATGAAGCAGTTTTGGGATGGAGCTTACAGCAGTTTTTCCATCGCGATGAAGTGGGAAATATCCAGCAGCCAGAGCTACTTTACCGTCCCTATAGCTTGGAAACTTCGGCTGGTAATTTATCAATTGTTTTTCGCGACCATGCACTATCTGATTTAATTGGTTTTACCTACAGTGGAATGCCAGCACAAGATGCAGCGCAAGATTTAATCGGAAGATTGCACAAAATTGCTCAAATGCAGCAGAACAGCCAAAGCGAAGAACCTTGGCTAGTCACTATCGCGTTGGATGGTGAAAACTGTTGGGAATTTTACGAGCAAGACGGTAAACCCTTCTTAGAAGCGTTGTATGAAAAATTTAGTAACGAACCGCAATTAAAATTAGTTACCGTTTCCGAATTTATTGAAAAGTTTCCCCCTACAGCCACAATGAGGGGAGAGCAGTTACACAGCGGTTCTTGGGTAGACGGTAGCTTTACTACTTGGATAGGAGACCCAGTAAAAAATCGAGCTTGGGATTACTTAACTCAAGCCAGGCAAACATTAGCCAATCATCCAGAAGCAACAGAAGAAAATAACCCCGCAGCTTGGGAAGCTTTATACGCTGCTGAAGGTTCCGATTGGTTTTGGTGGTTTGGAGAAGGACATTCCTCAAATCAAGATGCTATTTTTGACCAACTATTTCGCCTACATCTTCAGGGAATTTACCGAGCATTAAACGAACCCATACCCACCTATTTAAATCAACCTTTAGAAATCCACGAAGCAAGAACAGACCACCGCGTACAAGGATTTATTCATCCAGAAATTAACGGCAGCGGTGACGAAAAAGGCTGGGAAAAAGCCGGACGCTTAGAAATCGGTGGTGCCCGAGGAACCATGCACGTCAGCAGCCCCATTCAAAGATTGTGGTACGGTTTAGACCAATCTAACTTCTACTTACGCATGGATTTTAAAGCCGGAATTCAGCCAGCAAAAGATTTAGCCTCCGAGTTAAACCTGCTGTGGTTCTATCCCGACAAAATCATGCACAACAGCGGTTCACCGCTAACAGATACACCAGACATCGCACCAGTTAATTATTTATTTCACCATCACTTACAAATAAATTTTTCAACACGTTCAATCAAATTTCAGCAAGCTGGTGAGCATTTCCAATGGTATTCCCGCGAGACTCATGCTCAAGCAGCTTTAAATAATTCTCTTGAGATAGCTGTTCCGTGGCAAGATTTACAACAACCACCGGAATCTCCCATAAGACTCGTATTAGTACTTTCGGATGAAGGACATTTTCGTAATTATCTACCAGAGAACAGTTTGATAGCGATTGAGCAGTGAGCAGTCAACAGTCAACAGTGAGCAGTCAACAGTCAACAGTGAGGAGTTGAGAGTTAGGAGTTAGGAGTTATGAGTTAGAAGTTAAGAGTTAGGAGTTAGGAGTT